>NC_008513.1:300000-416380 GCF_000090965.1 Buchnera aphidicola BCc
AAATCAAGAAAATGATAGAATTCAAATAGAATGTATATTATCTAGTAGATCATTAATTGGATTTAGATCTGAATTTATGAATATTACTTCTGGTAGTGGTACTTTTTTTTCTTCTATTAGTCATTATGGTCCTATACAAAAAAAGCAATTCGGGCAAAGAAAAAATGGAGTATTAATTTCAAAAAATACTGGCATAGCTGTATCTTTTTCAATTAATAATTTACAAAATAGAGGAAAAATGTTTATCTCTCATGGAGAAAAAGTTTATGAAGGACAAATTATTGGAATACATAATAGATCTAATGATCTAACGGTAAACTGCTTAACTGGAAAAAAGTTAACTAACATGCGTGCTTCAGGTACTGATGAAGCAATACATTTAGTTAAACCAATTAAAATTACATTAGAATATGCATTAAATTTTGTTAATGATGACGAATTAATTGAAATAACACCCAATTCAATACGATTTAGAAAATTATATTTAAAAGAAAGTGATAGAAAAAAAGCAAAAAAAGAAAAAAAAATATACTACTATAATTAAAAAAAATTAAAATAATTTATAAAAGAGAATCTTTATATACAAATAAAAGATTCTTTTTCATAATTTAAGCATATTAATAAAATTTTTATAAAAATATTTTTATATTTTATATAATATATATTTTATAAAAATTTTCTTTGTTTGATGATAAATAAAAATTATTTTTTTTATTAAAAAATTTTTCTTTCATACGTACTTGTAATAAAATTTTATTTTTATAAACTTTTACCCAAGATAATATTATTCCAGAAATATATTTATTTCCTTCTTTATCTTTATATTTAACATTTTCATTATTAATAGGAATAGTATTACCAATTCTTCCTATTAATGCACATATAATAAATTTGTTAATTTTTTTGTTTTCATATTTACATAACATTTCTTGTCCATAATAACACCCTTTTGTAAAACTAATTGCATTCCATTTTTTTAAATCTAATGTTTGTAATATAAATCTACCAGATATTGTTTTATTGACTATAGGAAAACTAGATTCAATATCTAAAGATATCCACTGTTTATTATTACTAAATAATATTTTTTTTTTATTATCATTTAAAAAATTATGTAACATATTTCCTTTTGTTAAGATTAAAAATCTTTTCACTGGATAATTAATTTTTAGAAAAATAATATTTTTAATTTTTGTAACCATATTTTTTTTTTTAAAATGTATAAAAAAAAAATTTTTCAATAAATAATAAGAATTAGATCCACATAATCCAAATAAATGAAATTTTTTTTCTTTAAAAATTTTTATTTTATAAAATAAAGAATATTTTTTTAATTCTATTAAATGTTTATCGCATACTGAATTATTAATAATATAAAAAAAAGAATCTTTATATTTAAATATAAAAAAAATAGCTAAAACTTTTCCATTAATATTACAATGCGCGCCTATTTTATATTTATTTTTATTAATTGTATTTATATTTATTGTAAATTGATTATTTAAATAATTTCTTTTGTCTTTTCCTTTTACTCGTATAATAGACCATTGATCTAATTCTATAAAAGTACTAGATAAATTTTTACTTAAATAAATTTTATTATTATTTAAAACATTATTTTTCATATAAAATTAACCTATTTAATAAAAATCTAAAAAAATTTTATAATATATTTATATTATAAATATATTTATATTATATAATAATATTTTATAAAATATATTTATATAAAATTTTATCTTATATAAAATAAATATATATAATTAAAAATGAGAACAAAATGTTAGAAATTTCTATATTAAAGAAAAAAATAAAAAAATTAAAAGATAAAATAACAATATTAAAGAGGAATCTTTGACTATTTTTATATAAAAAAAAAAATAAAATTAATAAATTTTAAAATAAAAAAACTTTTTAAAAAAAAAAAATTTAAAAAAATATCATCTTTATATAAAAAAAAAAACAATTTTTTAAAAAAAATTAATATATTTAAAAAATTCAAAAAAAAAATCAAAGATATAAAAAATTGGATAAAAATATTTAAATTAGAAAATGATATTAATATTCTTAAAGAAATAAATATACAATATAAAGCAATAAAAAATAAAATATATGTTTTGGAATCATATATGATGTTTAATCATAAAAATGATAAAAATAATTGTTATTTAGATATACAATCTGGTTCAGGAGGTTTAGAATCACAAGATTGGACAAAAATGTTATTAAAAATGTATTTAAAATATTTATATAAAAAAAAATTTGTAACTAAAATAATTTCTGAAACAGTTGGAGATAATGGAGGAATAAAATCCATTACTCTAAGTATTAAAGGAAAATTTGCATTTGGTTGGTTAAGAACAGAAACAGGAATACATAGGCTAGTTAGAAAAAGTCCTTTTGATGCAGGAAAAAAAAGACATACTACATTTAGTTCAATATTTGTATATCCAGCATTAACAAATAATATTGATATAAATCTTCAATCTAAAAATTTAAGAATTGATGTATATAGATCTTCTGGAGCTGGAGGACAACATGTAAATCGAACAGAATCAGCAGTTCGTATAACACATCTTCCAACTGGAATAGTAACACAATGTCAAAATAGCAGATCACAACACAAAAATAAAAATACAGCAATAAAACAATTAAAAGCAAAATTATACGAAATAGAAATAAAAAAAAAAAAAATAGAAAAAAAAAAAATAAATAAAAAAAAATCAAATATTCGATCAGGAAATCAAATTCGTTCATATATATTAGATGATTCAAGAATAAAAGATATGAGAACTAAATTAGAAAGGAAAGATATTAATAATGTTTTAAATGGTGATATTCATGAATTCATTAAAAAAAGTTTAAAAATGGGATTTTAAATATGTCAAAAACTTTAAAAATAATTCAAAAAAAAAAATCCTTAGAAAAAGAATTATATACAAGAAAAAAAAAACTAAAAAAATTAAAAAAATTAGGTTTTAATTTTCCAAATACTTTTCATTATATACATACAATTAAAGAAATAAAAAAATTATATAATAATTATACAAAAAAAGAATTAGAAAAAATTAACTATAAAACGAAAATTTCAGGAAGAATAGTAAATAAAAGAACTTTTGGTAAAGCGTTATTCTTTGTTATACGAAATAATAATCATGACATTCAAATATATATTAAAAGTAATTATTTTCCAAAAAATTATTATCAAAAAAATATTCTTGAATTAGATTTAGGTGATATTATTGGGGTAAAAGGAAAAATATTTAAAACAAATACATGCGAGTTATCAATTTTATGTAAAAAAATATATTTATTAACTAAATCTTTAAGATCTTTACCTGATAAATATTTTGGATTAAAAAATCAAGAAATTAAATATAGAAAAAGATATTTAGATTTAATATCTAATAATAAAATTATTAAAATTTTTCAAAAAAGATCATTAATTATATCTAACATAAGATCTTTTATGAAACAAAAAAAATTCTTGGAAGTTGAAACTCCTATGTTACATCCTATCCCAGGTGGAGCTAATGCAAAACCATTCATCACTTATCATAATTCATTAAACGAAAAAATGTATTTAAGAATAGCACCTGAATTATATCTTAAAAAATTAATTATTGGTGGTTTTAATAAAATATTTGAAATAAATAGAAATTTTAGAAATGAAGGTATATCAACAAAACATAATCCAGAATTTACAATGATGGAAATTTATATGTCTTATAGTAATTATATTGATATAATGAATTTATTAGAAGAATTATGTATTTTTTTAGTAAAAAAAATTTCTAAATCATTAATTATTATGTATAAATCAAAAAAAATAAATTTTAAAAAACCTATAAAAAAAATGACAATGATTGAATCTATTTTAAAATTTAATAAAAATATTGATATATCTAATTTTAAAAATATAAAAAATATAAAAAAAACTGCAACAAATCTTAATATTAAAATTGATTCAAATGCATCTTTAGGAGAAATTACAAATTTAATTTTTGAAAAAACAACAGAAAAAAAAATTATTCAACCAACATTTATTACTGAGTATCCAATTGAAATTTCTCCATTAGCAAAAGAAAAAAATAAATATTTTGCAGAAAGATTTGAATTTTTTATTGCAGGTTATGAAATAGCAAACGGTTTTTCTGAATTAAATGATCCAGAAGAACAAAAAAAACGATTTAAATTACAAATATCTAAAAAAAATTATACAGATAAATCAAAAAATTTTTCTTATGATAAAGATTATATTATTGCTTTAGAACACGGTTTACCTCCTACATCTGGATTAGGAGTAGGAATTGATAGATTGATTATGATTTTAACTAATCAAAAAACTATAAAAGATATTATTTTTTTTCCTTTATTAAAAAAAATTTAATATTAATTAAATTAAATTAAATAAATATTTTTATATATAAAATTTTTAAATAAAATATATTTATAAAAATTTTTAAAAAAATATTTATATTTTAGGATTTTTAATATGACACATATATATAATTTACAAAAAAAGATGCTTACAAGAAAAAATTTATTATTTTTAATAAAAAAATATAAAACTCCAATATGGATATATAATTCAGAAATTATTAAAAAACAAATAAAAAAACTAAAAAAATTTGATATTATTAGATTTGCTCAAAAATCTTGTTCTAACATTCATATTTTAAAATTAATGAGAAAAAAAAACATAAAAATTGATGCAGTTTCGTTAGGAGAAATAGAACGAGCATTACTAGCTGGATTTAAACCAAAAAATAATAATATTGTTTTTACATCAGACATTATAGAAAATAAAGTCTTAAAAAAAGTTATTAAATATAAAATACCAGTAAATGCTGGTTCTATTGATATGTTAAAAAAAATTGGAAAAAAATCATTGAAACATCCAGTATGGATTAGAATTAATCCAAAATTTGGTGACGGACATCATATTAAAACAAATACTGGTGGAGAAAATAGCAAACATGGGATATGGAATCCTAAAAAAGCTTTATCTGTTATAAAAAAATATAAATTAAATCTTATTGGATTACATATACATATAGGCTCCGGGATAAAAACAAAAAATTTACATAAAGTTTGTAATGCTATGAAAAAATATGCAATTAAATTAAAAACAAAAATAAAATTTATATCTGCCGGAGGTGGAATTAGTATTCCATATAAATCTAAAGAAAAAGAAATTAACATAAAAGATTATTTTTCACAATGGGATAAAACAAAAAAAAAAATTTCTTCTATATTAAATTGTTCTATTCAATTAGAAATTGAACCTGGTCGATTTTTAACAGCTCAATCAGGAATTTTAATTGCTAAAGTATATGCAATAAAAAAAATGGGTAAAAACATTTTTGTATTAATAAATTCAGGATTTAATGATTTAATTCGACCTATTTTATATGGTAGTTACCATAAAATAACTGTATTTCATAAAAAAAAATCAAAGAAAAAAAGAAAAAAAATAAAAACTATCTTTGCTGAACCGTTATGTGAATCTGGTGATGTTTTTACAATAAAAAAAAATGAAATTATTTTTCATAGAAAAATACCACAAGTTAAACTTGGTGATTATATTATTATACATGATACCGGAGCTTATGGATCTTCTATGTCATCAAATTATAATAGTAGACCATTTATTCCAGAAATCTTATATAAAAAAAACAATTTTGTACAAATTAGAAGACGCCAAACAATAAAAGAAATGTTATCATTAGAAACATTAATATAATAACTAAAAAAAATATAAATAAATATTATTTAAAAGTTAAAAATTATTTATGAAAAAAAACAAAAAAAAAAAAAAATATATATTTAAACTTGGGGATGTCAAATGAATGAACATGATTCCTCAATCATAGAAAATATATTAAAAAAAACAAATTTATATATAATTACAAAAAAACCAGAAATATCTGATATTTTAATTTTAAATACATGCTCTATTAGAGAAAAAGCTCAAGAAAAATTATTCCATCAATTAGGACGTTGGAAAAAACTAAAACAAAAAAATTCAAAAATATTAATTGCTGTAGGAGGATGTGTTGCTGTTCAAGAAGGAAAGAAAATTTATAAAAGAGCAAAATTTATTGATATAATTTTTGGACCACAAACATTACATAAATTACCTAAGTTATTAATAGAATCAAATAAAAAAAAAAGTCTTATTATAAATATTAAAAAAAAATCATTAAAAAAATTTAATTATACAATAAATAAAAATACAAATATAAAAAAAAAATTTTCTTCATTTGTAACTATTATGGAAGGATGTAATAAATATTGTTCTTTTTGTATTGTTCCATATACAAGAGGAAAAGAAGTTAGTAGAAATAATAAAAAAATAATTTCAGAAATAATAGAATTATCTAAAAAAGGAGTACGTGAAATAACACTTTTAGGACAAAATGTAAATGCATATAAATTTTCTGATACTTTTAATAAAAAAAATTATAGTTTTTCAGATTTATTATACTCAATATCAGAAATCCCTAGAATTGATAGAATTCGATTTATTACCAGTCATCCTGTGGAATTTAATAACAATATAATAGAAGCATATAAAAAAATTCCTAAATTAACAAATTTTCTACACTTACCGGTACAAAGTGGTTCTAATAAAATTTTAAAATTAATGAAACGAGGATATACTATAGAAAAATATGAAAACATTGTAAATAAAATAAAAAAAATACGTCCAAAAATAAATATTAGTTCAGATTTTATTATCGGATTTCCAGGTGAAACTAAAGAAGATTTTCAAAAAACAATTTATTTTATTTCAAAAATTAATTTCGATACAAGTTATAGTTTTATTTACTCAAAAAGACCTCGAACAAGAGCTTCTAAACTAGAAGATAATGTAACGATGGAAGAAAAAAAAAAGAGATTATATAAAGTTCAACAAAAAATCAATCAACAAGCATTTCAATGGAAAAGAAGAAGTACTGAACAAATAGTTTTAGTAGAAGGAATTTCAAAAAACAATATACAAGAATTATATGGAAGAACAGAAAATAATAGAACAGTTTTTTTTGAAGGTAATCCTAAATTTATTGGAAACTTTATAAAATTAAAAATTATAAGTATTAAATATAATACTTTTCTAAAAGGAAAAATTATTTCTAATAATTATTTTTAGTAATAGAATAATTAAAAATTTTGTAAAAAATTGATGAATATAAAGAAAAACTTAATGAAAATTGATATTCAAAATGTATGTAAGAAAAATATTTTTTTTCCAAAAAAAAAATATTTTTTTTTATGGTTAAAAAATATTTTTAAAAATAAAAAAATAGAAATAACTATTAGAATAGTTGACATGTTAGAAATGAAATTTCTTAATAAAAAATATAAAAAAAAAAATTCTTTAACTAATGTACTATCATTTCAATCACCGGATTCGATAAAAATTAAACATAGATTTTTAAATTATATAGGAGATATAATTTTATGTGCTCCATATATTAACAAAGAGGCAAATATTTTAAAAAAAAAAAAAATAGAACTTTGGGCGCATATGACTATTCATTCAACTTTACATTTACTACATTATTCACATAAAGATTCTAAATCAAAAAAAAACATGCAAAAAACTGAAATATATATTATGAAAAAGTTAGGATATAATAATCCATATAATTAAATAATATATAATTTATTATTAAATTTGAAAATATTTTAAATACATAAAAAACTATGAAAAATAATAATTATAATCCTAAAAAGATTGAAAAATATGTTCAAAAATACTGGGTAAAAAAAAAAATATTTTTTACTAAAATAGATAAAGAAAAAAAAAAGTTTTATTGTTTACCTATGTTACCTTATCCATCTGGCAAATTACATATGGGTCATGTAAGAAATTATACAATAAGTGATGTTATATCAAGATTTCATAGAATGTTAGGAAAAAATGTTTTACAACCTATAGGATGGGATTCATTTGGTTTACCTGCAGAAGAAACAGCAATAAAAAATAATATATCACCAAAAAAATGGACATTTAAAAATATAAAAACAATGAAGAAACAGTTACAATCTTTAGGATTTAGCTATGATTGGAATAAAGAAATTACTACATGTAATCCTGAATATTATCGTTGGGAACAATTATTTTTTATAAAATTATTTAAAAAAAAATTAATTTATAAAAAAAAATCAATTGTTAATTGGTGTGAAAAAGACAAAACAGTATTAGCAAATGAACAAGTACAAAAAGGAGTATGTTGGAGATGTGGAACTAAAATAAAACTAAGAAAAATATCTCAATGGTTTATAAAAATAAAAAAATATGCAGATAAATTTTTAAAAGATCTAAAATTATTAAAAAAATGGCCAAAAGAAGTTATTTCTATGCAGAAAAATTGGATTGGAAAATCCAAAGGATTAAAAATAAAATGTAAAATATATAAAAAAAAATATTTTTTAAAAATATTTACAACAAAACCAGAAACTATTATGGGTATATCTTTTTTTGCAATTTCTATGTATCACCCGTTAATAAATTTATTTCTTAGAAAAAATATAGAAATACAAAAATTTTTAAAAAAAAATAAATATTCAATTAACACAGAATTTCAAAAAAGTAACATACTTTTTGGTATTAATACACATTTATATGTAATTCATCCTATAAATAAAAAAAAAATACCATTATGGATTTCTAATTATGTCAAATATAATTATGCTACTGGGGCTATTATGAGTGTACCTTGTAGTAATAAAATTGATTATAACTTTTCTAAATTATATAATATACCATTCATCAAAATATTCTCAAAGAAAAATAAAAAATTATTAATAAATAGTGATAATTTTAATAATTTAAATATAAAAAAAGCTAGAAATAAAATTTCTAATTTTCTAATTAATAAAAAAATTGCGAAAAAATATATATATTATAAAATACAAGATTGGTGTATATCTAGACAAAGATATTGGGGAACTCCTATACCTATAGTTATAGATAATAAAAAAAATATTATTACTGTTCCTAAAAAAAAACTACCAGTTATATTACCTAAATATATATATAAAAAAAAATCATTACAATCTCTATCATTATATTCTTTATGGTTAAAAACTAAAATATCAGGAAAAAAAGTAACAAGAGAAACAGATACCTTAGATACTTTTATGGAATCATCTTGGTATTATGCGAGATATACTAATCCTAAATATGAAAAAGATATTATTGATCCTAAAGCATCAGAATATTGGTTACCTGTAGATCAATATATTGGAGGAATTGAACATGCAGTTATGCATTTAATATATTTTCGATTTTATCATAAATTATTATATGATTTTGGATATGTACAATCTAAAGAACCTGTAAAAAAATTAATTTGCCAAGGCATGGTTATAATTGATTCATTTTATAAATATAATAAAGATGGTAGTAAAAAATGGTTATCAATATCTAAAATAGAAATAAACAGAGATTCAAAAGGAAAAATAATAAGTGCTATTGAAAAATCCAGTCAAAAAAAAATTATTTATGCTGGAAAAATAAAAATGTCAAAATCAAAAAATAATGGTATTGATCCAGTTAATATCATTAAACAATATGGAGCAGATTCTTTACGTTTATTTATTATGTTTGCTGCTCCAATAAACATATCATTAGAATGGAATTCAAAAAATATTATTGGAATGCATAGATTTTTAAAAAAAATATGGAATTTTGTATTTATAATAATAAAAAAGAAAAAAGAAAAAATAAAAAAAATAGATCTTAATAAAAATAAAAAAACATATATATATAAATTAAATACAATAATAAAAAAAGTAACATATAATATTCAAGAAAGAAATTCTTTTAATACAGCAATTGCTGAAATAATAAAATTTTTTAATTATCTAGTAAAATTATATAAAATATATAATATAAAAAAAAAAAATTTAATATTTTGTATTAGCACTATCATAAAAATGTTATATCCTTTTACACCTCATATTTGTTTTATTTTATGGAAAAAAATATATGGAAAAAAAAGTTGTATAGAAAAAGAAACTTGGCCAAAATTTAATAAAAAATTTTTTTTAAAAGAAAAGAACAATATAATTATTCAAATTAATGGAAAAAAAAAAGATATAATGAAAATTCATGCAATAATATCAAAAAAAGAAATTATTAAATTAATTTTAAAAAATGAAAAAATAAAAAAACATTTATATAAAAAAATAATCAAAAAAACTATTTATATTCCTAATAAAGTTATTAATTTTGTATTATAAAAAATTAATTAAATTTTAATTTATAAAATTTAAAAAGAAAAATTATGTTTACTGATCCAATTAATTTAAAAAAAAAAATAAAAAAAAGAAATATATTTACATTTATTATTTTAGAATCAAAATATTTTTTAATTAAAATAAATAAAAAAATTATTTTAAAATATTTTAGAAAAAAAAAATATAAAAAAAAAGAACTAATTATAAATAATGAAGATGATTGGAAAAATATTATTAATATGTTTAAAAAACAAGATTTATTTGCTAAAAAAAAAATATTTTTTATTACAATAAATAGTTTATTTATATCTATAAATACTAAATTATATATGAATCAAATAAGAAATTATTCGAATAAAAAAATCATAAATATCCTTTTTTTTCCAAAATTAATTTATTCAAATTTTAATCTTGTCTTTTTCAAAAATTATATTGAAAATTCTGGAATTATTATAAACAATTCTAATACATATATTAAAAATATACATTTTTATATAAATCAGAAAATAAAAAAAAAAATTCTTATTAAAGAAAATGCAAAAAAAATTTTATTAAAAAAAAAATATAGAAATATTTCTTTTTTTATAAATTTTTTAAAAAATATTTTTTTATTATATCCAAAAACTGTTATAACAAAAAAAATGATCTTGAATTTTTATAAATCTACTAAAACTTTTAATTATATTGATTGGTTAATATCCATTTTAAAATATAAAAAAAAAAGATCAATTAAAATTCTTAATATATTAGAAAAACAAAAATATGATTATTTAATTTTAATAAAATCATATAAAATATTATTATATTTTATAATATACAAACAAGAAAAGAAAAATTTTAATAATATATTTATAAATTCAAAAAAACATATTAATCAAATAAAAAAAATATATTTATCTTTTTTAATAAAAATAAAAAATATAAAAACAATACAATTAGCATTAAAATTATTAAAAAAAATTGAATTATGTATTTTAAATAATGAAAAAAAAAAAATAATTTGGATGCATTTAAAAACTTTATCAATTATTTTTAATTAAATATTTAATAATATTATTATAATATTTAATTAAAAAAGATTAATTACATAAAAAAATGATAATTAAATTAAATTTATTAGGATTACGTTGTCCAGAATTAATTATAAAATTACGACAAAAAGTAAGAAAATTAAAAACTGGACAAAAAATTTTAGTTAAAGCAAATGATGAATTTAGTAAAAAAGACATAAAATTATTTTGTAGATTTATGAAACATAAATTAATATCAATTACTATAAAAAAAAAATTTTTTTTATACTATATAAAAATTGGAAAAAAGAAAAAATATTAAGAAATTTATTGAGATATCAAAATATTTAAAATACGACGTAATGGTTCAGCTGCACCCCATAATAATTGATCACCAACAGAAAAAGCAGATAAATATTTTTTTCCAAAATTTAATTTTTTAATACGACCAATAGGAATGTTTAATGTATTTGTAACTTGTAAAGGATTTAATTTACTTATTGTATGATCTATATTATTTTTAATTATTTTTACCCATGAATTATGAGAAGATAGTAAGTATTTAATTTCTTTTATAGAAATATCTTTTTTTAATTTTATTGTAAATACTTGACTATGACAACGTAACGTAGGAACTCTTACACAAATTCCATCAATAGGTATATTATACTTGTAATTTAAAATTTTATTTGTTTCAACAAAACCTTTCCACTCTTCTTTTGTTTGTCCATTTTCCATTAAACTATCAATCCAGGGAAATACATTTCCTAATAAAGGAACTTTCATAAAATTTTTAGGACAATTTTTACTATTTAATAAAAAAGTAATTTTTTTTTCTATTTTAAGAATAGAACTTGTAGAAGTAGAAAGATAAGAAGAAATATTTTTATACACATAACCAATTTGATTTAGTAATTCTAACATGCTTTTAGAACCACTACCAGAAATAGATTGATATGTTGCTACAGAAATCCATTCAATAAGATTATTTGTAAATAATCCACCTAAAGCAAGTAACATTAAACTAACGGTACAATTACCTCCTACAAAAGTTTTTATTCCTTTATTTATTCCTAATTTTATTGCATTATAATTTATAGGATCTAAGACAATAATTGCATCTTCTTTCATTCTTAAAAAAGAAGATGCATCAATCCAATATCCTTTCCAGTGCATATTTTTTAATTTAGTATAAACTTTTTTTGTATATTCTTGCCCTTGACATGAAACTATAATGTCTAAAGACATTAAATATTTAATATTATATGCATCTTTTAAATTATTTGAAATACAATTTTTAATATCAGGAGAATTAAAATTTAATTGAGATGTAGTTAAAAATACAGAATTAAAATTCTTAAAATCATTATTTTTACGTAAACGATTTAATAAAACTGATCCCACCATACCTCTCCACCCTACAAAACCTACTAATTTTTTCATCATTATTTTCTCTATCTAAAGCACTTATTTCATTAAAAAATAATATTTTATAAGTTTTTTTAATATTTATATTATATATAATAATAATTTAATTTTTATTAAAAATAAATAATTTTTTAATTAATAAAGATTTTTATTTTTTAAATACTTTAATTATTGTATGAAATTTAAAATTTAAATATTTATTTATTAAATAACATTAACTTTTTAAATAAAAAGTTAGTATAATAAAAATAAATTAACTATTATATAATTCATAAAAGGAAAAATATAATGTACATGAAAAATATTAATTTAAAAAATAAAAGAGTATTTATTCGATTAGATTTAAATGTTCCTATATATAAAAAAAAAATTATTTCTACTGAACGCATAGATCGATCTATTCCGACTATATTATTAGCATTAAAAAAGAATGCTAAAATAATCTTAGCTTCTCATTTAGGAAGACCTAAAGAAGGAATATATAATAAAAATTTTTCTTTATTTCCAGTATTTGAATATTTAAAAAAAAAACTTCCTAAAATAAACATTAATTTTTCTAAAGATTATTTAAATGGCATTAATATGAAAAATAATCATATTACAGTTTTAGAAAATGTAAGATTTAATCGAGGTGAAACTAAAAACGACATAAATTTATCAAAAAAATATGCTAATTTATGTGATATTTTTGTTATGGACGCTTTTGCTACCGCGCATAGAATAGAATCTTCAACATATGGAATATGTAATTTTGTAAAAAAATCATGTATTGGACCATTATTATATTCAGAAGTAAAAATTCTTAAAAAAATATTATATAATCCATTGAGACCAATGGTTACTATAGTTGGAGGAGCAAAAGTATCAACAAAATTTAGTTTATTAAAATCATTATTAAAAATTACAGATTATTTATTAGTAGGTGGAGGTATTGCAAATACATTTATTTCTACTTTTTACCCCGTAGGAAAATCTTTATATGAAAAAAATTTTCAAAAAAAAGCTATAAACCTATATAAAACAAAAAAAGTCTTTATACCTATTGATTCTCGTGTAAGTTCTAAATATTCTATAAAATCAGAAGCAATAATAAGACCAACTTCAAAAATATTACCAAATCAACAAATACTTGATATTGGAGATAAAACAATAAAAAAATTTCAAGAAATAATAAAAAAATCAAAAACAATTTTATGGAATGGTCCAATGGGAGTTTTTGAATTTCCAAATTTTAGAATAGGTACTGAAAAAATTTCAAAAACTATTGCAAATAGTAATTGTTTTTCTGTAGCCGGGGGGGGAGATACAATCGCGGTTATTGATTTATTTAATTTAAAAAAAAAAATATCTTATATTTCAACGGGTGGTGGATCATTTTTAAAATTTATAGAAGAAAAAACATTACCTATCATTGAAAAAATAAAAAAACTAAATCAATAGCTATTAAATTTAAAAATTCGATAATATTTTTATATTGATAGAGGAAGAAAATAAATAATGTGTAAAATTTTAGATATAATAAAACCAGGTGTATTAAATTCTGAAGAAATGAAAATAGTTTTTTTATTAGCTAAAAAAAAAAAATTTGCTATACCAGCAATTAATTGTATTAACACTGATTCAATAAATATTGTATTAGAAACAGCAGCAAAAATGAGATCTCCAGTAATTATTCAATTTTCATATAGTGGTTCTCAATTTTTTAGTGGTTTAGGGTTAAATCTTGAAGAAAAAAAAAAATCAGTTATTGGTGCTATATCTGGAGCTAAATATGTACATATGATTTCAAAGTATTATAAAATTCCTGTTATATTACATACAGATCATTGTGATTTTAATCATCTTTATTGGATTAATGATTTATTATCTTATGGTAAAAAATTTTTTAAAAAAAAAAAACGTCCGTTATTTTCATCACATATGATTGATTTATCTAAAGAAACAATAAAAAAAAATATTATTTTATCTTCTAAATATTTAAAAAAAATAACAGAATTAAACATGATGTTAGAAATAGAATTAGGTTGTACCGGTGGAGAAGAAGATGGTATTGATAACACAAATATAAATAAAAAACTTCTATATACAGATACTAAAGATATTTATTATGCATTTAAAAAATTAATTAATATTAGTAATAATTTTATTATTGCAGCAGCATTTGGAAATATACACGGAGTATATCAACCAGGTAAAATTTCTTTAAAACTTTCTATACTAAAAAAAGCTCAAAAATATATTGAGAATATAACAAAATTACCTAATAATCAAATAAATTTTGTTTTTCATGGAGGATCTGGAACAAGTATAATTGACATACAAAAATCAATTGATTATGGAGTAATAAAATTTAATATTGACACAAATATGCAATGGAATTATTGGAAAGGTGTATTAAATTTTTATAAAAACAATAAAAAATTTTTAAATACTCAATTAGGAAATCCATTAGGAAAAAATCAACCAAATAAAAAATATTACGATCCTAGAGTATGGATCAGATATGCGCAAAAACAATCTATAAAATATTTAAAAAAAATTTTTATACAATTAAATTCGAAAAATACTTTATAAATATTTTAAAATTTTTTTTTACTAGAAAAAAAAAAATAATGTATTATATTTTATTTGTATAATCAAAAAAACAAAAAAAAATTAAATATATATTTCTTTAAATTTGTTTTTTTATAAATAAATAAAAATTTAATTTAATTAATAAATATTTTTATAATTTATAAAAATATTTATTAAAATTAAAAATTAAAAAAAAATGCAAAAAAAAATTTTTATTATAAAAAAAATAATTGATCAATTAAATATTAATAATTATATTAATAATGTTAATTTTTGTTTTTTAATAAACAAAAGTTCTTTTTATTCTTATTTAATTAATCTATCTTGTTCTTTCATCGTAATAATTACTGGTTTTTGTATAAGTCAAATTTTTGCTAAAGGAACTCAAAAATTATTATCTATACGTCATATTGACAATACAGTTTCTGGATTTTTAGCTACTTTAGCTCGCTACATAATACTTGCATGTACATGTGTTATTGCATTAGGACAAATAGGTGTGCAAACAAGTTCAATTATTGCAATTGTAGGAGCTGCTGGAATGGCAATAGGATTAGCTTTACAAGCATCATTATCAAATTTTGCAGCAGGAGTATTATTAGTATTATTAAGACCATTAAGAACTAATGAATATGTAAATTTAGGAAATGCAGAAGGAACTGTTATAAATGTTCATATATTTTATACTACTCTAAAAACTTTAGATGGAAAAATAATAATTATTCCTAATGGAAAAATAGTTTCTGGAAATATTATTAATTATTCTAGAGAACCTATGAGAAGAAATCAATTTGTTATTAATGTTGCATATGATTCTGATGTAGATTTAGTAATTTCAGTATTACAATCAGTTATTGATCAAGAAGAACGTGTATTAAAACATCCAGGAAATTTTGTTGGATTAAATGAATTTTCTCCTTCATCATTAAAATTTGTTGTAAAATGTTGGTGTCATACAAAAGAATTAAATTCAGTATATTCTGATTTAATGTTAAAATTTAAAAAAGCATTAGATAAACATAATATAACTATACCATATCCTAAAATGGATGTTTATTTATATAAAAAAATACATAAAATATTAAAAATAAATAAAAAAAAATAAAAAAGAAAGAAAAAATTAATACTTACTTAATCTATAATATAGAATTTTCTAATTTTTATATTATAGATTTTTAATATAAAAACATACATATGTTAAAAATATATCAATCAAACAAAATAAATTTTCTTTTAAAAAAAATTTGTAAAAAAATTTATATTAAAAAAAAAAAAAAAATTCTTATAAATGAAATATTTTTAATTGAAAATAAATACGTTCAAAAATGGTTAGAACTATATATAGCAAATAAAAAAAAAATTAATTTTAATATTAAATTTATTTTACTTTTTAGATTTTTAAATAATTTTTTTAAAAAAAACAATATAAAAAAAAATAAAAAATTAATAATTTTTGAAAAAAAATACTTACAATGGATTATTATTTTAATAATTTATAATACATATGATTGTTCATTTCTTAAAAAATATGGAATACAATATAAAAATTTCGAATTTTGCTCACATATAGCAAATATATTTATTCAATATATTTATTTTCAACCTCATTTAATATATGAATGGGAAAATAACAAAAAATCTAAAAAAAAAGAAAAAAAAACATATCAATGGCAAAAAAAACTATGGAACTTAATAATAAAAAAAATTAAAATGTTAAAATGTAATAATTTTACAGAAATTATTAGTAATTTTATAAAAAAAATAGAAAAAAAAAAAAAATTAAAAAAAATACCTAAAAAAATATTTATATTATCTAATCAAAATATAAATATTTTAATGTATTTTATTTTATTTTCTATAAAACATATTACTAAAATATATTTATTTGAATTTAATCCATTAGATAGAAAAAAAAATAAAACAAAAAAAATAATTAATTATTTTCAAAAAAAATTCCAATATATAAAAAATCCTATAAAAGAAAACATTAAAATAAAAAAAAAATATTTTTTTTATAAAAATAATAAAAAAAAAATTTTATCTTATTTAAAAAATGATATTTTAAAAAAAAAAATATATAAAATTAATTCAAAAAAAAAGATAAATATTAATGATAATTCTATATCTATTAATCAATGTAAATCATACATACATGAAGTACAAATAGTTAATAACTATATACATAAAACACTTGAAACAAACAAAAAAATAAAACTTGATGATATTTTAATAACAGCAAGTAATATAGATATTTATATTCCATATATTCAAAAAATATTTAATTTTTCACAAAACAAAAATTTATTAATAAAAAAAACAGGAAAAGAAGAAGAAAAAAAAAAAGAAATTTTGTTAACAATTAAAGATTTATTGAATATTAAAAATAATTATTTTAAACCTTTTTGGATATTATCCCTTCTTAATATAAAAATATTAAGAAAAAAATTTTCTATTAAAAATCGTGATATTAAAACTCTAGGAAAATTAATATCTCATTTAAATATTGCATTTGGTTTTAATAAAAAACATTATAAAGAATTTTCTATTCCTGATTTAAAAACATATTCATGGGAATATGCAATTAAAAGAATAACATCTGGATTTATTTTTAATAATAAAAACACTATTTACAATAATATTTATACATACAATATATCTAATGATAAAAAAAATATTTTATTAGGTAATTTTATTAATTTTATTAAACAATTAAATAAGTTACGAAAAAAAATATATAAGAAAAAAAAAATAGAAAAATGGATAAATATAATTTCTATAATTATAAAAAATTTTTTTTATATAGAAAAAAAAGATAAAAAATTTTTTTTTCTATTAAAAAATATATGGAAAAAAAATATATTTTATGGAATTAAAATTAATTTTTTAAAAAAAATATCAATTGAATTTTTCATTAATGAATTTTTTAAAAATCATTCTTTATTATATAAAAAAAATCAATTTTTATCAGGAAATATTAAATTAATAAATTTAAATAAAATAAATTTAATACCTTTTAAAGTAATTTGTATATTAGGATGTACACAAGAAAAAATATCTTTATTTAATAATCAAGATATATTAAATTTAATAGAAAAAAAAAATAAAAATAATGAAAATATTTTTTTAAAAACAATTTTTTTAACAAAAAAATATTTATTTTTAAGTTATATAAAAAATAATTATATACAAAATAAATATTATCCTTCTAAATTTATATTAGATATTATTTTTTATATAAAAAACAATTTTTATTATTTTAAAAAAAAAGAAAAAAAAAAAATTCAAAAAAAAAATTTTTTAAATAAAATTTATAAAAAAAATAAAAATAATATAATTAATTCTCTTTTTTCAAAAGAGAAAAAAAAAATCATTAAAACAAAAAAAAATCAAAAAAAATACAAAAAAATAAACATAACAATTCAAAAAAAAATAAAAATAAAAAAATTAATAAATTTTTGGAAGAATCCTATTGAATATTTTTTTAAAAATACTCTTAAAGTAAATATTAAAAATTATGAAGAAAATATGTTTATTGAAGATGAATATTTTTCTATAAAACCATTAAATAAATATAAAATTAATAGTTTAATATTAAAAAATATGTTATTAAATAAGAAAACAGACTATCATATTAAAGAATTTCAATTAAAAAATAAACTACCACAAGAAAAAATAGCAAAAATATTATGGTATGAAAAAATAAAAAAAATTAATATTTTGTCAAATCAAATAAAAAAGATAAGAAAATTTCCTAAAAACATTCATATTTATTATAAATTTAAAAAATATTATTTAAGTGGAAAAATTAAAGAAGTTAATAAATTAAATTTAATACAATGGAATGTTAATAAAATAAAATTTAAAGATATAATAACTACTTGGATACAACACATAATTTATTGTGCTTTTGAAAAACCTAAAAAAAGTATTTTATTAAGCACTAATAATAAAAAAATAGAATTCTTAAGTATAAAGAAAAAAATAGCAAAAAAATATTTAAAAAAATATATTCAAGGATTTATAGACGGACATAAAAAACCAATATTAATATTAAATTCAGGAATTCATTGGTTACATACAATTTTTTTAAAAAAAGAAAATGTCTTAAAAATAAATAAATATAATTTAAATCTTGCAAAAAAAAATTTCTTAAAAATATGGAATGGAAGCAATTTTTTCTTAGGAGAAAAAAAAAATATTTTTATAAAAAAAATAATACCTATATTAAACAAAAATCTAATAAAAAAAATATGTAATTCTTGTAAATATTGGATATTACCAATATTTAAAAATACAAATATTAAAAAATATCATCTACAATAAATTAATTAAAAAAATATGCAATATATACCTTTAAACACAAAAGAAATACCTCATTTTGGTATTACTTTAATTGAAGCATCAGCAGGAACTGGAAAAACCTTTTCAATAATTATTTTTTATTTACGTTTAATTTTAAACATTGGTATAAAAAAATCATATTCTTCTCCTATACCAATAAAAAAAATATTAATTGTTACATTTACAGAAACCGCAAAAAATGAATTAAAAGAACGATTATATAAAAAAATTTGTCAATTATATTACATGAGTATTAATAAAAATTATTATGTTAAAGATCTAAAAGATTTTAAAAAAGAAATAAAAGATTTTAAAAAAATTTCAAAATTACTTAAAAAAGCTAAAAAAAACATAGATCAAATTAATATATATACTATACATAGTTTTTTTCGAAAAATTTTAATAGAACAAAAATTTTTATGTAAAAAAAAAATATATCAAAATATTATTACAAATATAAAAAAAATACAATTTGAAGCAACTAAAGATTTCTGGAGAAAGTATGTTTATTATCAAAATATAGAAATTATTAAATTAATCTTTAAAAAATGGAAAAATCCTTTAGAACTATTTAAACATATATATATATGGATTAGTCAAATAAAAATAAAAATAAAACACGATTTTAAAAAAAAAAGTTCATTAATAAAAAAATATAATTTAATTATTAAGTTAATTAATAAAGCTAAAAAAACATGGAAAATAGATAAAAAAAAAATAAAATTTTTGATAAAAAAAATATATTTAAATAAAAAAAAAAATAATAAAAAAAAAATAAAAATATGGTGTAAAAAAATACAAATTTGGTCAGAAAAAAAAACTATAAAATATTCAGTACCAAAAATATTAAAACATTTTATTTTAAAAAAAATCAAAAAAAAAAAAGAATATCTATTTTTTTTATATATTAAAAAAATTTTTTTTTATTATAAATTATTTTTTAAATATTTTATTTATCTAGCATTAAAAAAAATACCTAAATTAATAAAAAAGAAAAAAAAAATGAAAAAAGGATTAGAATTTAATGATTTAAATACAATTATGTGGAAAGAAATAAAAAAAAAAAAAATCAATTATAAAAAAAACATTCTAAAAAAATATACAATTTCAATGATTGATGAATGTCAAGATATTGATAATTATCAATTTAATATTTTTTATAAAATATATAAAAAAAAAAAAAAAAAATCATTAATACTTATTGGTGATCCTAAACAATCTATATATAGTTTTAGAAATTCAAATATATTTTTATATTTAAAATATAAAAAAAAAATACAAAAATGTTTTTTTTTAAAAAAAAATTTTCGTTCATCAATTAATATGACTAAAAGTATTAATACACTTTTTTCAAAAACAAAAAATCCATTTATTTTTAAAAAAATTAATTTTCAACCATCATTAGCAAACAAAAAAAATAATAAAAATAAACTTGTTATTAACAATATTACACAACCAGCTTTAAAATTTATTTTTAAAAATAAAAAAACAATAAATAAAAATGAATATTTTACTTGGATTTCTAAAATGTGTGCATATTCTATTAATAATTTGTTATCTAATAAATCTACTAAAAAATCTTTTATTATTTTTAAAAACAAAAAAAAACGTAGTATTAAAAATACAGATATAGCTATTTTAGTAAAAAATAAATATGAAGCTAATATTATTAAAAAAGAATTTAAAAAATATGGAATTAAAACAATTTATACATCAGAAAAAAAAAATATTTTTCAAACAAAAGAAGCTAAAGAAATTTTATTTATTATTGAATCACTTTCTGATTTATCTAATATATTAAAATTACAAAAATTACTTATGACTAAAATATTTAGTAAAAATATATATGATATTTATTCAATTAATAATAAAAAAAAAACATATTCTTCTTTAATAAAAAAACTAAAAAAATATTATCTAATCTGGAAAAAAAAAAATATATTTTTTATGTTTAAAAAAATAATATTCGATTTCTGTTTTCAAAAAAAAAACATAAAATTAAAAATTAATAATATTAATATATATAATATCATTCAATTATGTGAAATTTTAGAAGAAAAAAACAAAAGTATTAAAAATAAATTTTTATTAACAATTTGGCTTAGAAAAAAAATTCTAAAAAAAAATATTGAAAAAAATAAATCAAAAAATTTAATTCAAAACAAAAATATAAATGATAAAAAATTTATTAAAATAATTACTATTTATAAATCTAAAGGACTAGAGTATCCTATAATTTGGATTCCATTTTTTAGTAGTTTTCAAAAAAAAAAAAATCAAATTATCTATTGTAAAAAAACACTAAAAAAAATAGTAAATTTAAAAAATGAAAAAAAAAATATAATATCTTTAGAAAAAGAAAGATTATCTGAAGATATACGTTTATTATATGTTGCTATTACTAGAAGTATAATACACTGTTGTATTGGATTAGCAGTAATTAAAAACAAAAAAAATGAAAAATATACAAATTTTCATAAAAATTGCTTAGGATATTTAATACAAAAAGGAAAAAAAAAAAAATTTAAAAATTTCAAAAAAAATTTATATGATTTACAAATACCTGGATTAATTGAAATAAAAAAATCAAATAAAGTAAAAAAAAAATTTTTTAAAAAAAAAAAAAGAAAAAAAAAAAACATATTTTTTTTTAATAAAAAAATCAAACAATATTCCTGGACAAATACTAGTTTTTCTAAAATTATAAAATATAATCAATTAAAAAAAAATATAATTAATATAAAAAAAGAAAATTTTATAAATAAAATTAATTATAATAAAAAAACTTCTCAGATTAATCTCCACTCTTTTCCATTAGGAAAAGAATTTGGAATCTATTTACATGATGTTTTTAAAAAAATAAAATTTTTCAAAACAAAAAAAACAAAAAAAATATTAAAAAAAACAAATTTTTTATCATTTTCAAATATATTAATAAAAAAATTATATTTATGGATAAATATTTTCTTAAAATTTCCATTAAATAATGAAAACCTTTCTTTAGAAAAAATAAGAAAAAAAGAACATCAAAAAGAAACAAAATTTATTATACCAATAAAAAAAAAAATAAATATTAAAAAATTTAATTTAATAATTAAAAAATTTGATCCTATATCAAAAAAATGTAGTAATATTTTTTATAAAAATTTTTTTGGAATATTAAATGGAAGCATAGATTTAATATTTTTATGGAAAAAAAAATACTATATCATAGAATACAAATCTAATTGGTTAGGACCAGATAGTAGTTATTATAATTCAAAAAATATAAAAAAAGAAATAATTAAATATCGTTATGATATACAATACCAAATTTATAGCTTAGTATTACATTGTTATTTAAAAAAAAAACTAAAAAATTATAATTATAATACCCATTTTGGCGGAATTTTTTATTTATTTCTTAGAGCATTTGATAATAAAAATAACACTGGAACATATTTTATTAAACCTTCATATTTATTAATTAAAAATTTAGAAAATCTTATATATGGAAATTAAAATGTTATCTAAAAATATAAAAAAATTTTTTAAAATAATAAAAATTGCAAAAAAGAAAAAAGAAATAAATTGTATAGATTATTACACATGTATTAATAAAAAAATTTCAAATTATTCACCTGAAGTTATATTAGTAATTCTTTACTTAATATATTCAGCTCGACATGGACATAGTTGTATACCAAAAAAACATTTTGTTAAAAAAAAAATAAAAAGAAAAAATGTGTTTATAAAATTATTAAATATTGTTAGTAAAAATAATATTAATTGGTTTAATACTGTAATAAGTAGCATGTTATGTAGTAACGGCACACAAAAAACACCTCTTGTAATTGACAAAAAATATATTTATTTATATAAATATTGGTATTCAGAAAATAAAATAATTGAATTGCTTTATCAAAAAAAAAGTAAAAAAAAAAAAAATAAAATAGAATATAAAAAATTAATAAAAAAATATTGTTCAAATTATATTGATAAAAATCAAAAAAATGCAGTTAAAAAAGCTTTAATTCATAATTTGTTTTTTCTTCTTGGTGGTCCAGGCACAGGAAAAACAAATATAATAGCTTATTTAATTTTAATTTTAATTAAAATATCAAAAAAAAAAATAAAAATTCAATTGACAGCTCCTACAGGAAAAGCGGTAAACAAACTAACTCAATCTATATATAAAATATTAAAAAAAAAAAACATTCAAAAAAATGAAAAAAAAATGATACCTAAAGAAGGAATTACATTACATAAATTATTTAAAATTCAAAAAGAAACTAATAAAAATAATGCGAAATATATAAAAAGAAAAAAAAAAATTGATATTCTTATCATTGATGAATCATCTATGATTAGTTTAAATATAATGGAAATAATATTAACATGTATAAAAAAAAAAACAAAAATAATTTTTGTTGGAGATGTATATCAATTACCTTCTGTAGAAACTGGATCAATTTTAAAAAAAATATGTAATTTTAAAAAAAAAAAAAAAGAAAAAAAAAAAATTTTTTTTGTATTAAAAAAAAATTATAGATTTAATAAAAATTCAGGAATTAATTTCTTAATTAATCAATTAAAAAAAAAAAAAATCAAAGATATTAATAAGATTTATAAAAAAAAATATAAAGATATAATATGGAAAAATTTAAATACATCAAATGATTATTTAAATATGCTTAAAAAAATAAAATTATATTATAAAAAATATTGGAATTATGTAAATAAAAAAAAAAATCCAAAAAAAATTATTCATAAATTTAATAAATATCGTATATTATGTATAATAAATAAAGGTATATTTGGAACTAAAAAAATAAATCAATATTTAGATAATTATTTTATAAAAATAAATAATAAAAAAAAAAAAAAAGAATTTTGGTATCACGGAAAACCTATTATAATTAAAAAAAATAATATATTTTTAAAATTAATGAATGGAGATATAGGAATTTGTTTATATAAAAAAAAAAAGAAAAAAATTTATTTTTTATTATCTACTGGAAAAATAAAAAAATTTAATCCAGAAATTTTATTTCATTATAAAACTGCTTGGTCAACTACCATTCATAAATCTCAAGGATCAGAATTTTTATCTGTAAATATTATTATTCCAAATTATTTCTCTAATAAATTTTCTAAAGAATTATTTTATACTGCTATTAGTAGAGCTCAAAAAAAAGTTACAATTTATGCAAATAAAAAAATTTTAAATAAAATTATTAATAATAATAAAGAAAGGTATTCTGGTTTAAAAAAAAAAATAGAAGAATTAAATATTTTTTCTTAATAAAATTATGGTTGCGGGGATTGGATTTGAACCAACGACCTTCGGGTTATGAGCCCGACGAGCTACCTGACTGCTCCACCCCGCTATCAATTTAATTAATTATAACATAATATTTAAAATAAACAATATTTTTATAAAAATAAAAATATAGAATACAAAAGAACAATAAATTTAATTTATATAGAATATAAAATAAAATTTGTTTATACTATTAAAATAAATCATAATATATATATTATAAAAAATATTTTATATATAAAATAGAAAGGTATTTCTACCATGAAATCAAAAAGAAGAAAAGCTAGAGAGTTAGCAATACAAGTGTTATACTCTTGGCAAATATCAAAAAAAATTGTACTATTTGAAACTGAAAAATATGTTATAGAACAAAACAAAAAATATTCTTTAGATAAAATTTATTTTCATAAAATAGTTACTGGAGTCATAAAAAATATATTTTATATCGATAAAATAATTAAAAAAAATATATCAAAAAAAAAAAATAGATTAGATTATATAGAACAAGCAATACTTCGATTGGCATCCTATGAAATTATTAAAAGATTAGATATTCCATATAAAGTAATTATTAATGAAGGAATAGAATTAGCTAAAATATATGGATCAAATAAAAGTCATAAATTTATAAATAGTATATTAGATAAAATAATTACTAATAAAAATAATATCAAAATAAAAAATTTTTAAAAAATATCAAAAAATTTTTAACAATATGTATTTCTTATAATAAAAATGAACATAATTAAAAAAAAAAAATGGAACATAAAAATTGCAGAAAAATTGCAAAACAACTAAACGTTAATATGAGTAAAAAACATTGGATAATAATTTTTCTTATGAGAGATTTTTATAATAAATATAATTTAACACCAAAAACAAGAATGTTTTTACAGTATTTAAAAAAAAAAAAATATTTTTGACTAGTCAAGATTTATTTATCCTATTTCCAAAAGGATTTATTAAATATGCTAGTCAAATATCAGGATTACCAATTAATAATAATTGTTTTTAAAAAAAATTTTTAAAAATTATTTAAACTCATTAAAAAACTTATCATAAAAATAATAAATATAGAAAAGAAAAACATAATTCGAGACCAAATTTTAATTGTAAAATATCTAGAATTACTTAAAAAAGAAAAAATAAACCATAGAAAGATAAAAAAACTAGTATACAAAAAATAAAAAAACTTTACATAACCAAAAAAATATAATAAAAAATTAAAAAAAAATAAATTCAAAATACATATTGAAATAAAAATTATTGTTTTTAATTTTCCATATAAAATCGGAAATACTGGAAGATTTAATAATTTATAATCTGAATATCTATATATTATTATAGAATAAGAATGTGCAATTTGCCAAAAAGAAAACATAAAAAACAAAATTGTACAACATCTATTTAAACAATTATTAACAGCAACATACCCTATAATAGGTGGTAAAGATCCAGAAACACTACCTACAAAAGTTGAAAAATATGTTTTTCTTTTAAATAAATAAGAATATAAATAAACATAAAAAAAAAATCCAAAAAAAGAAATTATTGTACATAAAAAATTTATATATATATAAAAAACTAACAAGCCTAAAATTAATAATATAATAGAAAAAAAAAATAATATTTTTAATAAAAAAACATTAGTATTTATACATAAAAATCTATTTTTAGTTCTATTCATTTTTTTATCTATATCTCTATCAATAATATTATTTAATATACAAGATGATGAAATAATAAGTATTAAACCAAAAACTGTTTTTAAAAAAAAAATTTTTGATAACTTTTCATTTAAAGCTAAAAAAAATCCTCCAGATAAACAAATAATATTTCCTAAAATAATCCCGGGTTTTATCAATTCAATAATATTAAATATTTTATTATTTTTAAAAAAAACAAAAAAAATTGATATTAATGATTTAAATTGTCGAAAATCCATAAAGATCCTATACTAATAATACAGATAATAATGATAGTAAATATTAATGATAATATAATTAAAAAATTTTTTTGAGAAATATTAATTTCAAAAAAATATTTAAAATATAAAAGTAATTGTATAATAATTAAATTATAGAATAAATATTTGTTTTTTTGAAAAAAATAATAATCTTTATATAATAAAAAAAAATAAAAAAAAACAAAAAACAATGAAATAAAAAAACCAATAAAAAATTTTTTCTTTAAAAAAATAAAAATAATATCTTTAAAAGTATATTTTTTTTTTACTAACATATATTAATACCCCAAATAAATTATAATATTTATTATTTTAATTAAAATAAACACAAAAAATAAGAATAATCCAAATTATATCTAAAAAATGCCAAAACAAACAACAACATATCAATGATATGTATAAAAAATTAGAGAATTTTAAAAAAAAAAATTGAAAAATTGATATTATTATCCATAATAATCCAAAAATAACATGTAATCCATGTATACATAATAAAACATAAAAAGAAGAAAAATATCCATTTGTATTAGGAAAAAATCCTTTTTCAATAATATTCAAGAATTCAAAAAACTCTAAACTTATAAAAGTAGATCCTAAAATTAATGTTATAAATAAAAAAAATAATATACATTTCTTATAAGATTTTTTTAAAAAATATTTTATTAAACTAAAAGATAAAGAACAAAATAATAAAATTAAAGTTTCTAAAAAAAGGACGAACTTTGAAAATAATTTATTTTCTCTTAAAAAACCATTATATCCATGTCGTGACATTATTATATGCACAATGAATAATACAGAAAAAATAATACAATCACTCATTAAATAAATCCAAAAACCTAAAATACTATTATTTTTTAGTGAAGAATATGAAACATAATCTTTTTTATTATTCATATTAATTCCTTATATAAAAATATTACTTAATAAATGAAATTTAAAAATTATTTTTTTAATAAATGTTTGTTTTCAATATCTTTTATTTTTTTTATTGAAATAAAATATCCTTTATCAAATGTAAAAAATTTTTTTAATAAAATAAAAAAAATGCCAAACAATGAAACCCATACTAACCACCAGATATGCCAAACAATAGAAAAACCAAAAAAAGTAGAACAACAACCAATTGCAATACCAAAATAAGAATTACTTGGCATATGAATTTTTGTAAAAATATTATTTTTTATATTACCCTTATTATTTACTTTATCAAACCAAAAATTATCTATAGTTTTTATTTGTGGTATAATTGCAAAATTATATATTGGTGGAGGAGAAGGAATAGACCATTCTAATGTTCTTCCATTCCAAGGATCACCAGTATTATCTTTATATTCTAATGTATTACGATTTTTAATTGAAACAATTATTTGTATAATTTGAAATAAAATACCTAAAAAAATAAAAAACACACCAATAGCAGAAATAGTCAATAACCCATGATATTCACAGTCAATATTTTGACTTAATCTACGTGTCATTCCCATACAACCAAGTATATATAGTGGCATAAACGCTGTAAAAAAACCTGTTATCCAAAAAACAAAAGCACATTTTCCCCAATATTCATTTAATTTAAATCCAAAAATTTTTGGAAACCAATAAGTAATTCCAGCAAAACAACCAAAAACAACACCACCTATGATAACATTATGAAAATGTGCAACTAAAAATAAACTATTATGAAGTACAAAATCAATAGGAGGTATTGATAATAATACTCCAGCCATTCCTCCAATTGTAAAACTAATTAGAAACCCAATAGTCCATAACATAGAAGAATGGAATCTAATACGTCCACGAAACATAGTAAACAACCAATTAAAAATCTTTACTCCAGTAGGAATAGCTATAATCATTGTAGTAATGCTAAAAAAAGAATTAACATTAGCCCCTGAACCCATTGTAAAAAAATGATGTAACCATACAATGAATGATAAAACAGTAATAACAATTGTTGCCCAAATTAAAGAAATATATCCAAATAATGATTTTTCTGAAAATGTTGAAACAACTTCAGAAAAAATACCAAATATAGGTAGAATCAATATGTAAACTTCTGGATGTCCCCATATCCAAATCAAATTAACATATAACATCATATTTCCACCCAAATCATTTGTAAAAAAATGAAAACCAGCATATCTATCTAATGATAAAAATAATAATGTAATAAATAAAACTGGAAAAGAAATTAAAATAAGAATATTAGTACATAAAGAAGTCCAAGTAAAAACAGGTAATTTAAACATTGACATACCAGGAGCACGAAGATTAATAATTGTTACTATAAAATTTATAGATGTTAATATTGTTCCAATACCAGAGATTTGTAAAACCCAAATCCAATAATCAACTCCTACACCCGGACTGTATATAATTCCAGATAATGGAGGATATCCTAACCAACCAGTTTTAGCAAATTCTCCTACTCCTAAAGAAATCATTAATAATACTGATGAACTAGCAGTTAGCCAAAAACTTATATTATTAAGAACAGGAAAAGCGAGATCTCTAGCTCCAATTTGTAAAGGAATTACTAAATTCATTAAACCTATTACTAATGGCATTGCAACAAAAAAAATCATAATTACTCCATGAGCTGTAAACACTTGATCATAATGATCAGATGAAAAAATACTAGTATGCTCTGGTAATGATGAAAAAAATTGTTGTAATCTCATAATTATTGCATCTGAAAAACCTCTAAGAAACATAACAAAAGATAAAATAAAATACATAACAGAAATTTTTTTATGATCAACAGAAGTAAACCATTCATTCCATAAATATTTCCATTTTTTCACATATGTAATATATACACATACTAATAATGAAAAAAGAAAAATTAAAAAACAAGTTCCTATAATAATTGGTTCATGATATGGTATTGAATTAATTGTTAATTTTCCAAACATTAGAAACAATCCTTATAATAAAAAAGTATAAATATTATTTTTAGAAAAAACATTTAATTATGTATTATGACAAGAATTAAATATTTTAATTATTTTATAAAACAATAATGGATCAGTATATGAAAAATATTCATTTTTATATTTTTTACTATTTTTTGATAAATTTAAAAATTGTTTTTTAAAAGATAAAAACTTTTTTTTTGATTTAACTTTTTTAATCCATTTATTAAAATGAAATAAATCATTTTGAACATAAACTTTAAATTTCATATTAGAAAAACCATTACCACTATAATTTGAAGAAATACCTTTATAAATTCCGTTACTTAAAGCTATTAAATTTAATTCTGTTTTCATTCCAGCCATAGTATATATTTGACTACCTAAATTAGGAATAAAAAAAGAATTCATAACAGAATTAGAAGTAATCTTAAAATTCACTGGAACATTTTTAGGAAAAGATATTTCATTAATTGTTGCAATTTTATAATAAGGATAAATAAATAACCAACGCCAATTTAAAGAAACTACTTCAATTGTAATAGGTTTATTAATATTTACTTTTAATTTTTTACTAGGTTCTAAACTATGTGTAGTATTCCATGATAAAAATGCTAAAAAAGAAATTATAAAAATTGGAATTAACCAACATATAATTTCTAAAAAATATGAATGTTTCCAATTTGGAGTATATTTTTCAGATGTATTTGAATGTCTATAATAATAGACAATAAAAAAAACTAACATTAAAACAGGAAAAACAATAATAAACATAATTTTAAAAACTAATAGCATTAATTCAAATTCTAATTTTGAAATATAACCTGAAACATTTACACATATTTTTTTACTCATATATATCATAAAAAAAAATATTATAGAAACAAAAAAAATCATTAATAATTTAAAAATATTATATTTACTAAATTTTTTCATAGTTTTTAAACCTATATAACATAATATATTTGTTTTTTCTTAATAAAAAATACTTTAAAATATAAAAAACATTTTTTATATAAAATAATTATTTGTAATAATAAAATTTATTAATCTATTAAAATTAAATATAATAAAATGTTTAACAATTCTAAATTGACAGTAACGATAATTATACTGTATATTAAAAATAATAATGTATTTATATATATAAAAATTTTAAAAATTAATTTTATAACACAATTCATAATAAATAATAAATAATAAATAATAACATTATTACATAGCGAATTATTTTTTCAAAATAAAATATTAAATTTATAATAATAAATATTATTTATAATATTTTTAAAAATTTTATTAAAAATTTAAAATTCAAAATAATATCAAAATATAAATAAAAATATTTATCATAATTATAAATATTATGATCTTAATAATTATTAATTCAATAATAAAATAAAAAATTATAATTAAATCTACTATAATGAAAAAAAAAATTAAAAAAAAAATTAAATCTATATTTGATATATTTTATCTAAAAATTTCTAAAGTTACTCATTTTAATAAAAATTATAGAAAAAATTCAAAACATTATATGATAATAATATCTGCATATGAATTTAATAAATTATCTTTATTAGAGCAACATAAAAAAATTTATAAAATTTTCTTTAAATATATTCCAAAAAAAATTTATTCTATACAAATACAAACATTTACAGTATTTCAATGGAAAGAAAAGAAAAAAAAAATATTTTTACCAGTATCTTGTATAAATTCTTAAAAATAAAATTTTTAAATGAATGAATATATATTTGTATTTAAAAATAAAATCAAAATAAAAATATTTATTTCTAAAATATTTTTTATAAAAATATATATGAAAATATTTAAAAATATTTAAAATATATAAAATTTTATATAAAAAGTAATATAAATAAAAAAAATTTATATTAATTTAATATAAACATTTTTTAAAGAGAAATTAAATATGAATAATATTAAAAAAAAAAATCAACAAAAAAACAATTTACTTATACCATTTGTAATTGAAAAAACAAATCATGGAGAAAGATCATATGATATATTTTCTAAATTATTAAAAGAAAGAATAATTTTTATTACTGGGATAATCGATGATAATATCGCTAGTATTGTTATATCTCAAATATTATTTCTAGAATCAGAAAATAAAAAAAAAGATATTTTTATATACATAAATTCTCCTGGAGGTATTATAACATCAGGATTATCAATTTATGATACTATGCAATTTGTTCAACCTAAAATTAATACAATATGTATTGGACAAGCGGTCTATGCAGCTATATTATTATGTTCAGGAAACAAAGGAAAAAGATTTAGTTTACCTCATGCTAGAATTATGTTACATCAACCATTAGGTGGTTTTAAAGGACAAGCATCAGATATTATGATACACGCTCAAGAAATAAAAAAAATAAAAAAAATAATAAATAACTTATTATCTTATCATACCAAACAACCAATCAAAAAAATAAAAAAAGATACAGAACGTGATTACTTTTTTTCAGCACAAGAAGCTATTAAGTATGGTTTAATTGATTCTTTTTAAAAAAAAGAAATATTTATAAATAAAAATGTTTTAAATAATCATAGAGAAAAAAATGGATAATACAATTGATAATCAAGATATTATATTATGTTCTTTTTGCAAAAAAAATCAAAAAAAAACAAAAAAAATGATTACCGGTCTATCAGGACATATTTGTGACCAATGTATTTTACTGTGTTATGATATTCTAAATAAAAATAAATTTCAAAAAAACAAAAAAAAAATTAAATTATATACACCAAAAATTATAAAAGAATATTTAGACAAATTTATTATAGGTCAAAAAAAAGCAAAAAAAATAATTTCAGTAGCTGTATATAATCATTATAAAAAAATTAATTATTTATTAAAAAAAAATCGTTCCCTAGAATTGGGAAAAAGTAATATTTTAATTATAGGACCTACTGGAACTGGAAAAACTTTAATAGCTGAAACATTAGCAAAATATTTAAAAGTACCATTCGCTATAGCAGATGCTACTACTCTTACAGAAGCAGGATATGTAGGAGAAGATGTTGAAAATATTTTAAGAAAATTAATAGAAAACAGTAATTTTGATATAAATAAAGCAGAAAAAGGTATTATATATATTGATGAAATTGATAAAATTACAAAAAAATCAGAAAATCTTTCAATTACTCGTGATGTTTCAGGAGAAGGTGTACAACAATCATTACTTAAAATAATAGAAGGAACTATTGCATCAGTTCCAATAAAAGGAACAAGGAAACATCCACAACAAGAAACATGGAAAATAAATACCTCAAAAATTTTATTTATTTGCGGCGGATCTTTTTTTGGATTAACAAAAATTTTATCTAATCGTTTAAATAAAACATCTAATATTGGATTTAACAAAAAAATTAAAAAAATAAAAAAAAACAAAAAAAAAAACAATTATTTAAATAAAATACAACCACAAGATTTAATAAAATTTGGTTTAATTCCAGAATTTATTAGCAGATTACCAATTATTGTTACATTAAAAAGTCTAAAAAAAAGTGATCTAATTAAAATACTCTGTAAACCGAAAAATGCTCTTATAAAACAATATAAAAAGTTGTTTTCTTTAGAAAAAGTAAAATTAAAATTTGATAATACAGCTCTAAAAGAAATTGCAAAATATGCTATTAAAAAAAAAACAGGGGCAAGAGGATTACGATCAATATTAGAATCAGTTTTATTAAACACCATGTATAAAATACCTACATTTAAAAACATAAAAAGTATACATATTGATTCTTCTGTTATAAAAGGAATTCATCCGCCAAAATTATTTTTTTTAAAAAAAAAAACAAAAAAAAATAATATATAAATTTTATATTATATCAATGTATAAAAATATTTTTATAAAGTTAAAATAACATCTATAAAACTATAAAAAGTTTTATATATATTTAAAATTCTAATAGAGAGATATATATGAATGCTGGGTATTCTAAAAATGTTGATATTCCAATATTACCCTTACGGGATATTGTAATTTATCCGTATATGGTTACTCCTTTATTTATTGGTCGAAAAAATTCAATCAAATGTATAGAATTTTCTATGCAAACTAATAAAAAAATACTTTTAATCACACAAAAAGAACCAACTATAGAAAATCCAAAAAAAAATGATTTATTTAAAATTGGTACTATAGCAAAAATCTTACAAATATTAAATTTGCCAGATGGAACTGTAAAAATTTTAGTTAAGGGAAAAAAAAGAGCAAAAATAGAAAAAATAAAAAAAAATAATAATTATTATTTAGCAAATATAAAATTTATTAAGCCTATTAAAATTGAAAAAAAAGAAAAAACAGTACTTATAAAAACAACAATAAAACAATTTAAAAAATATATTCAATTAAATAAAAAAATTTCATTAGAAACATTAGATAAATTAAAAAAAATTAAAGATATTGAAAAATTTAGCGATATATTAGCATATCAAATGCCTTTAAAAACAAAAGATAAACAAAAACTATTAGAAATGTTTAATACTAATAAACGTTTAGAATTTTTAATAGGAATTATGGAATCAGAAATTGAATTATTAAATATAGAAAAACGCATAAGAAATAGAATTAAAAAACAAACAGAAAAAAATCAAAGAGAATATTTTTTAACTGAACAAATTAAAGCAATACAAAAAGAATTAGGTGATATAGAAAATTCTATTGATGAACATGAAAAATTAAAAAAAAAAATAAATTTAGCAAAAATGCCTAAAGAAGCAAAAAAAAAAGCACAGAATGAATTAAGAAGATTACGAATGATGTCACCTTTATCAGCTGAATCTACAGTAGTAAGAAATTATATTGAATGGATAATACAAATTCCTTGGTGTAAAAAAAGTAAAATAAAAAAAAATATTCATATTGCTCAAAAAATATTAAATAATGATCATTTTGGACTTAATAATGTCAAAGAAAATATCTTAGAATATTTAGCAGTTCAAAATAGAAAAAGAAAAATAAAAGGTCCAATTTTATGTTTAGTTGGTCCTCCAGGAATTGGAAAAACTTCTTTAGGAAAATCTATTGCACGTGCTACAGGAAGAAAATATATACGTATGGCATTAGGAGGAATTAGAGATGAAGCTGAAATAAGAGGACATAGGAGAACCTATATTGGTTCCATGCCAGGAAAATTAATGCAAAAAATAGTAAAATCAGGTGTAAAAAACCCTCTTTTTTTACTAGATGAAATAGATAAAATGGCATTTGATATACGTATTGATCCAGCCGCTGCATTACTAGAAGTACTAGATTCAGAACAAAATAATTCTTTTAATGATCATTATTTAGAAATTGACTATGATTTATCAGAAGTTATGTTTATTGCTACATCTAATACTATGAATATACCAACACCATTATTAGATCGAATGGAAATTATAAGATTGTCTGGATATACTGAAGAAGAAAAAATAAATATTGCTAAAAAATATTTACAACCAAAACAAATGAAACAAAATGCTTTAAAGAAAAAAGAATTATGTATTCAAGATAACGCTTTTACAGATATAATTAGATATTATACTCGAGAATCAGGAGTAAGAAATTTAGAAAGAGCAATTTCAAAAATTTGTCGAAAATCTGTTAAAAAAATATTATTAGATACTAAAATTAGTGATATTGTGGTAAATAAAAAAAATTTAAAAAAATATTTAGGTATAAAAAAATATGAATATGGGAAAACAAATAAAAAAAATCATATTGGACAAGTAGTAGGACTAGCATGGACAGAAATGGGGGGCGATCTATTAACTATTGAATGTTCATGTGTACCAGGTAAGGGAAAATTGATATACACTGGATCTCTTGGAAAAGTTATGCAAGAGTCTATACAAACAGCTTTAACAGTTGTTAGATCACAAGCTAATAAATTAAATATTAAAAAAAATTTTTATAATAAAAATGATATACATATACATGTACCAGAAGGAGCAACACCAAAAGACGGACCTAGTGCAGGAGTAGCAATGTGTACAGCTATAGTATCCTGTCTTACAAATAATCCTGTCTTATCATGTATTGCTATGACTGGAGAAATTACATTAAGAGGAAAAGTATTAAATATTGGTGGACTTAAAGAAAAATTGTTAGCTGCTCATAGAGGTGGTGTAAAAAAAGTGTTTATTCCTTATGGAAATAAAAAAGATTTATCTGAAATACCTAAAAATATACTCTCTAAATTATATATACATAAAATAAAAAACATAGAAGAAATTTTTATTCTAGCTTTAGAAAAAAATCCTTATATAAGACATATAAATAAATAACAATGTGAAGAAAAAATTGAATAAAGTTTATCTTTATACAACTTAGCTAGTTAGAATACATATTCTTACTAGCTATGAAAATTCTATTTTATAAAACTATAAATTAGTAAACAATAAGGTTAAAATGATTAAATCATCTTTAAAAAATTTTTATAAAAAAAAAATTTTAATAATAATTACTATAGTTATTACATCTTCAATAATATTAAGTAGTTTATCTAGTTTTTTTATACAAAAAAGATCATTACCGATCTTAACAGTAAATCAAGAAAAAATATATCCTGAAGTATTAAAATTAATTTATAAAATAATAAAAAAAAAACAAAATAAAACAATTAAAGAAATATTTTTAAAAATAATATCTAAAGAAGAATACAAAAAATATATTTTTCAACAAATAATTATAGATGTTATAAACGAATCTCTTTTAAAAGAATACATTAAAGATATAAATTTTTATATTTCAAAAAAGAACATTAAAAAAATTATATATTCTTCAAAAAATTTTAAAAAAAAAAAAAAAATCAATTATAAGAAATATTTAAAATTTATTAATTATATACAATACACACATAATGAATATATAAATTCATTACAAAAAAAAATATCTGTAAAATATCTTATAAAACTCTTATCTAAATCTATTATTCTACTAAAAAAAGAAATTCATAATAAATTAAAAAAAATTATTGAAAGAAAAAACATACAAGTAATTCATTTTAATACTAAATTAAACAAATTAGAAAAAAAAAAAAATAAATCAAAAATAAAAAAATATTTTTTATTAAATAAAAAAAAATTTTATTACCCAGAATCTTGTATTATAAAAATAATTCATTTAAAAAAAAAAAAAAAATAAGTAATATAAAAAATAATTTCATTAATTTTTATTTAAAAAACATTAATAAAAAAAAAAATATAAAAAATATAAAATTTTACAAACTAATAGTTTAAAAAATGCAAAATTTTTATTAAACAAATTAAAAGAACAAAAAAAAAAAAAAAAATCATATAAATTCAATAATTTAAATAAAAACTTTAATTTAATATCTTTAGGCTGGATAAATAAAAAAAAAGTACCGAATTATATCAAAAAATTAAAATTAAAAAAAAATAAAGATTATTCGAAAATAATATTTTATAAAAAAAATTTTTTTATTTTTTTTCTAGATTCAATTTATAAATCCAAGTTAAATAAAAATAATATTAAAAATACTAAAATAATAAAAAAAATAAAAAATAATAATTATTTTTTTGAAAAAAAATTTTTTAAACAATCTATTAATAACACAATAAAAATAAAAAATAAAAAATTAGAAAATTTATTTATTAAAAAAAACATAAAAATATTTAAAACAAAACCAATTAATTATCAAAATATAATGAAACATAAATATTTAAAAAATTTAAGGATGTATATAAAAAAAAAATTTTTTTTATAAAAAATCTATTCAAAATAATTCAAAAATCCATATTTATAAAAAAAAAAAATAATGATATTTATTTACTACAGATACACTCATATACCTCAAAAAAACTACAAAATAAAAAAACAATATATAAAAAAATTTTAAATATTTTAAATCTTAAAGAAAAAAACAAAAAAAATTATTTAAAAATAAAAGATTTCTTTTTAACACCAATGAATCAAAAAAAAAAATTTTTACAAAAAAATTCTGTATATTTATATAATAGTCAAACATTATCAAGACAAAATTATGAAGAAATAATGCAAATACTTAATAATTTACCTCCAATAAAAAAAAATCATTATATATATTTATTATATAAACAAAAAAATAAAAAATATGAATTAATTATCATTAAAAAAGAATTTTTTAAAAAAATTGAAAAAAATGAAAAAAAAACCATTATTAAAAATATAAAAAAATATTTAAAAACAAAAACAATTAATAATATTTTAAATAGTTTATATAAAAAATCAAAAATTATTCTGAATTTTAATCAAACAAAATAAATTTTAGTATTTAAATAAAATTAATTTATTTAAAAAAAAATTAATTATTTACTTTATTTTCAAAAAAAAAAAATTCATTTTTTATAAAATAAGGAAAAATTATGGAAATATTTAAAAAATTAAAATGGTATTTTTTTCAGGAATGGAAAAAATATATAGGAACAATCGTAATATTAATTTGTATAACATTGTTACAATTATTACCATCAAAAATTATTGGTATTACTATTGATTTAATTTTAAATAATAAAATATCAACATATAATGTATTTCTAAAATTATTAAAAATAATTTTTATATCTATAATAATTTATATACTAAGATATTTTTGGAAAATTTTATTATTTAGTACATCTTATAATTTAACTTCAGAATTAAGAAAAAAATTTTGTAAATCACTATTAAAAAAAGATTTTTATTTTTTCTCGAAATATAAAAATGGTGATTTAATTACTAGAATTACAAATGATATTGATCGAGTAGTATTTTCTACTGGAGAAGGTATATTAACTATTATTGATTCAATTATAGTTGGGTTTTCAATATTTTTTATGATGTGTATACAAACTAATTGGAAATTAACTGTATTTTCATTAATTCCAATGCCTATTATGGCGTATGTAATAAAAGGATATGGAATTCAGTTATATAAAAATTTTCAAAAATCACAAAAATATTTTTCTTTATTAAATAATCAAGCACAAGATAGTTTAAATAATATAAAAATGATACGAAATTTCGGATTAGAAAAATCAGAAATAAAAAAATTTTCTTTAATAAATAATTTAGTAAAAAAAAAAGATTTTCAAGTATCTAAAATTGATTCTAAAATTGAACCTATCATTCATAATTCTATTGCTTTGTCTAATTTATTTGCAATCTTAGGTGGAAGTTATTTAATTTCAAAAAAACAAATAACTTTTGGTCAATTAACTAGTTTTATTTTATATTTAGGATCTATGATTTGGCCTATATTAGCATTTGCATGGATGTTTAATATTCTTAGTAGAGGAAAAGTATCATTAAAAAGAATATATGAAATTATTGAAATGAAAAAAAAAAAAAACAAAAAAAAAGAATATAACATTAATTATAATAAAAACAATTTAAAAATAAAAATAAAAAAATTTTATTATCCAAATAGAAATAAAAATTCATTAAAAAACATAAAAATAAAGATACCTAATAAAACAACTTTAGGTATATGTGGACCTACAGGATCGACTTTATTCGATATTCAAAGATATTTTGAAATACCAAATGGATATATTAATTATAATAAACAAAATATTAAAAATATACCAATTAAAAAATGGCGTAATATTATTTCAATTGTTAATCAACAACCATTTTTATTTTCTGACAATATTTTAAATAATATCTCTTTTGGAAATTCAAAAGCTACATTTAAAGAAATAAAATATGCAGCAAAATTGGCATGTATACATTCTGAAATAAAAAAATTACCTAAAGGATATCAAACAAATATTGGAGAAAAAGGTATTAAATTATCAGGAGGACAAAAACAAAGAATCACAATAGCCAGAGCATTTCTGTTTCCTTGTAAAATTTTCATATTAGATGATCCTTTATCATCTGTAGATCATAATACAGAAAGAAAAATAATAAAAAATATTTATAAACACACAAAAAAATATCAATTAACCACAATAGTAATTACACATAGATTATCAATATTGAAAAAATTTAAAAAAATTATTGTTTTAAAAAACGGAAAAATTTTACAAAAAGGATCACATAACAAACTATTATCTGAAAATAATTGGTATCGTAATATGTATAATTATCAAAAATATAAGATATAAAAATATATTTTTATATATTAAGGAAAAAAAAATGAAAAAAAATAAATATTCTTCATGGAAACTAATAAAAAGATTATTATCATACTATTCTAAAAAAAAATCTTTATTATTCATTTCATGTGTATTTATTATGTTATCAACAATAACAGAAATATTAAGTCCCATTATATTAAGTAATTTTATTCAAAATATACTTAAATATCGTATTATTAAGCTAAAACCTATATTATATCTTATTTTTTCTTTTATGATATTACAAATATTAACCTCATATTTTTGTTATTTTTATACTATTTATTTTACTAAAATATCAACAAGTATTATTAAAGAAATACGAAAAAATATTATGTTTATTGCATTAAAACAACCTATGGAAATATTTGATCAAAAACCAATTAGTTCTATAGTTACAAAAATTACAAATGATACAGAATCAGTAAAAGAATTTTATGAAACTATTTTGTCTTCTTTTTTAAAAAGCATTATATTATTTAGTATGATATTAATATCTATGTTTATTTTAGATTGGAAAATGGCTTTGATTAGTTCTATTATAGCTCCATCAATTATACTTATTATGATAATACATCAATATTTAAGTAAACCAATTATTAAAAAAACAAAACTTCTTATATCTAAATTTAATAATACAATTAATGAAATTATTAATGGAATATCAGTTATTCAACAATTTAATCAAGAAAAAAAATTTATTAAAAAAATAAATAATATTAATAATAATTATTATATTTATAAAATAAAAACATTAAAAATTGATGGGTTATTATTAAGACCGTTATTAAATATAATTTCTTCTATTATTTTATCATCAATTATATTTATTACAAAAGCTTTTCCAAATAAAATATTAGAAATGAGTATACTACATACATTTATTAATTATTTAAGATATTTAAACGAACCTTTAGTTACAATTATTAATCAACAATCATTATTACAACAAGCTCTTGTTTCTTTTGAAAGAATATTTAAATTTATTGATTCCCCAATAAAAATATACGGAAATAATTATTCAATGTTTAAAACAGGAAAAATAAATTTTAAAAATGTGTATTTTAATTACCCTAATACTAAAAGAAAAATTTTAAAAAATATTACTTTAAAAATTCAAGATAAAAGTTATATAGCATTAGTCGGTAAAACTGGAAGTGGTAAAACAACATTATCTAATTTAATATTAGGACATTATCCAATTCAAAAAGGAGAATTATTATTAGATAATAAAAAAATTAATACAATTTCAAATTGTACATTACGAAAAAATGTTTCTTTTGTTCAACAAGAACCAACTATTTTACATGATTCTTTAATTAAAAATGTTTCATTAAATAGAAAAATAAAAAAAAAAAAAATTATCAAAGCTTTATACAAAAGTCAATTAAAAGAACTAATAGAAAATTTACCAAAAGGATATAAAACAATTTTAGAAAAAAATGGAAATTCTCTGTCTCAAGGACAAAAACAGTTAATAGGTATTGCAAGAATACTAATATCAAATCCAAAAATATTAATATTTGATGAAGCTACTGCTAGTATAGATTCAGAATCTGAACAAAAAATACAAAAAATTTTAGCAGATATTAGAAAAAAATCTACTGTAATTATTATTGCTCATAGATTATCTACAATTGTAGATGCTGATCTAATTATAGTGTTAGATAAAGGAAAAATAATTGAAATGGGTAATCATAAAAAATTATTAAAAAAAAAAAAAATATACTACAACATGTATATACATCAAAATAATAACAAGAAAAAAAAATAAAATATTTTGTATACACTCTTGTCAATAAAAACAATAACACCTACTTATTTAAGTTGGCTGCTTCTTCCCAGACCTGACCATTTTTTTAAACTTATAGCGTTATATCATTAACAAGAGTGTAATATATAAATATGTAGAAAATTTCTATCTATATACTTATAATAAATATTATATAGGAATAAATAAAATTAATCAATAAAAACATTATTACTTTAAAGTGAAAAAAATGAAATATAAAATTTTATCTAATAAATGGAGACCACAAAATTTTAATCAGATTATAGGACATAAATATACTGTAAAAATGATAAAAAATAGTCTTAATTTTAAAAAAATTCATCAATCATGGTTACTTTCAGGAATGCATGGAGTAGGAAAAACTACTATAGCTAGAATTTTAGCAAAATGCTTAAATTGTAAAATTGGAATTACATCTATACCATGCAGAAAATGTAAAAATTGTTTATCACTTGAAAAAGGAAAATTTTTAGATTTTATAGAATTAGATGCAGCATCTAAAACTAAAGTAGATGATATTAAAATCATGCTTGATACTACTAAATACGCGCCTATGTGTGGTAGATTTAAAATTTATTTAATTGATGAAGTTCATATGTTATCTAAACATAGTTTTAATGCTTTATTAAAAATACTAGAAGAACCACCAAAATATATTCAGATATATATAGCTACAACAAATATACATAAAATACCAAAAACAATAATTTCTAGATGTTTACATATAAAACTATCATATATTACACTGCATAATATATATAACTTTTTAAAAAAAATCACAAAAAAAGAAAATATAAAAATTAAAAAAGAAGCATTAAAAATTATTTCTAATACTTCTCAAGGTAGTATTAGAAATGCTTTAAATACTCTTGAATTTATTAGATCCTCAGTAAAAAATAAAACAGAAATAAAAAAAAAATATATATTTAAATTATTAGGAATACTTGATAAAAAAAATGTTCTAAAACTAGCTATAGAAATAATTAATAATGATTTTAATAAAATATTTAATATATTAAATAATGCAGAAAAAATTGGTATACAATATTCTAATATAGTATCATCTTTAATTATATTTTTTCATAAAATTTCTTTAATAAAAATTAATCAAAAAAAAAAAAAAAAATATAATAAAATATCCAAATATAAACAAAAAGTTTATATATTATCTAAAAAAATTTCCTTTAAAGATTTACAATTTTATTGTAAAATTCTTCTTCAAGGAAAACATTATTTAAATAATTCACCAAGTCCTAAAATTGGATTTGAAATAATGTTATTTCAAATATTTCAGTATATAAAAGAAAAAAAATAATTATTTTATATAATTAATAAAATAATTAATGAAACTAATAAAAAAATACAGATATCTCTATAAGTAAAATAATTTAAAATAAATTTAAAATTGGATAAATAACATGTATACAAAAGAAAAAATCAATGAGTTAATGGAAAAAGCACAAGTCATGAAAAAAGAAATGGAAAAAATACAAAAAGATATAAAAATGACGAAAATAAAAGGAGAATCAGGTGCTGGTTTGGTAACTATTTTTATGAATGGTAATTATAATTGTAGAAAAACAAAAATAAATGATGAAATTTGGAATGAAAAAAACAAAATTTTAATTCAAGATTTAATTACATCAGCTATAAATAATGCTGTTAACAAAATAACAGAATTACAAAAAAAAAAAATTATATTAAAAACCCCATTTCATAATGAATAAAATATATCAAATAATATAAAACATATGACAAAAAATCAGATATAATATATAAAAATTAAATAATTTATAAAACAAATTATTTATCTATATTTTAATAGGTATTCAATATGAATAATAAAAATAAAATAACACATACATTTCAATCAGAAGTAAAAGAATTACTACATCTAATGATTCATTCTTTATATTCAAATAAAGAAATATTTTTAAGAGAATTAATATCTAATGCATCAGATGCAATAGAAAAAATAAGATTTGAAAAACTATATAGTTTAAAAAAATATAGAGAAAATTTATATACACCTAAAATAAAAATTTCCATTAAAAAAGATGAAAAAAAAATTATTATTTCTGATAATGGTATAGGTATGACATATAAGGAAGTAATAAAAAATTTAGGAACAATTGCAAAATCAGGAACAAAATCATTTTTAAATAAAATTCAAAATATTGAAAAAAAAGAAAAAAATGATTTTATCGGACAATTTGGAGTAGGATTTTATTCATCTTTTATTGTTTCCAACTCTGTTTCTGTTTATACAAGACATGCAAAAGAAAAAAAAAACATTGGAACACTTTGGATATCAGAAGGTAAAGGAAAATATTCTGTAGAAAAAATTTCTAAAGAAGAACATGGAACAATAGTAGAATTATCATTAAAATCTTCTGAAAAAGAATTTTTAGAAATTTGGAAAATAAAAAATATTATAAAAAAATATTCAGATCATATTTCCATACCAATAGAAATAGAAAACTACGACGAAAAAACAAAAACAATTTCTTGGGAAAAAATTAACAAAGCACAAGCATTATGGACAATTAATAAAAATAATATTACTAAAAAAAAATATCAAGATTTTTATAAATATCTTACTAATGATTCAGAAAAACCATTACTTTGGAGTCATAATAAAGTTGAAGGAACACAAGAATATATTAATTTATTATATATTCCTAAAAAAGCAACATGGGATATTTGGCATCAAGAAAACAAACATGGTTTAAAGTTGTATGTTAAACATGTTTTTATTATGGATGAAGCAACACAATTTCTTCCAAATTATCTACGTTTTGTAAAAGGAATTATTGATTCCCAGGATCTTCCGTTAAATATTTCTAGAGAAATATTACAAGATAGCTCAATTACTCATATTTTACGAAAATCATTAACTAAACGTATTTTAAATATACTAAATAATTTATCAGAAAATAATATTAAAAAATATCAAAAATTTTGGAATGTGTTCGGAATAATTATTAAAGAAGGAATAGCTGAAGATTCTGAAAATAAAACTATATTATCTAATTTATTACGTTTTTCTTCTATAAAAAAAGGAAACATAGAACAAACATTATCTTTAAATGAATATATAAAAAACATGAAAAAAAATCAGAAAAAAATATATTTCATTACTTCAGATAGTTATAAATCAGCTTTAAATAGTCCGAATTTAGAAATATTTAAAGAAAACGATATTGATGTATTAATATTATCTGAAAAAATTGATGAATGGATGATGAATTATTTAACTGAATTTAATAATATAAAATTTCAATCAGTAAGTAAATTAGATGATACTATAGATAGTCTTTTATTAAAAAAAAATGTTTCTAATGAAAAAAACACATTTAATGAATTTATTGAAAAAACAAAAAAAATATTGAAAAATAAAGTTAAAGATGTAAAAATTACATATCGTTTAAAAAATACACCAGCTATAGTATTAACTGATACCAATGATATGAGCACACAAATGGCAAAAATATTTAGTGCTGCTGGACAACCAATTCCAAAAATAAAATATATTTTAGAAATTAATCCATTACATCCATTAATAAAAAAAATAGAAAAAATAAAAAATGAAAAAGATTTTTCTAATTGGATAAAAATAATATTTGATCAATCAATTCTATCAGAAAAAGGTAGTTTAGAAAATCCACATAAATTTATTCAAAGAATAAACAATTTCTTTATATCATAAAAATTTTATTTATAAAAATATCACTTATTTAAAATTGATGTATAATAAAATAATTTTTATAAAGGAAAATTTTTTATAATGCGTATTATTATGATAGGTCCACCTGGTAGCGGTAAGGGTACACAAACACAATTATTATCAAAATATTTTCATATTCCTTGCATTTCTACAGGAGAAATACTACGAAAAGAAATAAAAAAAAATAAAAAAACAAAAAAATATATTAAAAAAACAATTAATAAAGGTAAATTAATTAAAAATTCTTTTATTATTAAAATAATAGAAAAAAACATAAAAAAAAAAAAATTTTTTAATGGATTTATATTAGATGGTTTTCCTAGAAATATTGAACAAGCAAAATCTTTAAGTAAAAAAATAAACATAGAATATATAATATATTTAAAAATTAAATATGATGATATTATTAAAAGAATAACAGGAAGATTAATTCATGCATCTTCGGGACGAACATATCATAAAATATTTAATCCTCCAAAAATAAAAAATAAAGATGATATAACTCAAGAAAAATTATGTTCTAGAAATGATGATAATGAGAAAACCATAAAAATAAGATTACAAGAATACAAAAAACATACTAATCCATTAATTAAATGGATAAAAAAAAAAAAAAAAATAAAATTTATTGAAATACATGCAAATCAATCAATTAAAATTGTAAATAAAAAAATTATTTATAATATAAATAATAATAATATAAATAAATAATTATATATTTTTTTTGCGCTCTACAGGATTCGAACCTGTAACCTACAGCTTAGAAGGCTGTTGCTCTATCCAAATTGAGCTAAGAGCGCTTAAAAATTATATAAATAAAAATTTATATTATTATACTAAATAAGTGATTAAATAACAATAAATAAATTTTTACTAAAAATAAGATTAATAATAAAAAATATTTCTATAAAATAGAAAGAAAAAAATTAGGTTATATAAAAAATATGGAAACAAAAATTCTTGATGGATTAAAAATTTCAAAGAAAATTATAAAAAAAATAAAAAAAAAAATAGAAAAAAGAAAAAAAAAAAGAAAAAAAATTCCTGGTTTAGCTATGATTGTAATTGGAAATAATCCAGCTTCATTAATATATGTTAATAAAAAAAGAGAAGCATGTAATCAAGCAGGATTTTTTTCTATATATTGGCATTTATCAAATCAAATAGAAGAAATAGAATTAATTAATTTAATTAAAAAATTAAACAAAAACAAATGTATTGATGGTATTTTAATTCAATTACCATTACCTATTAAAATAAATTATTTAAAAATAATTACCAGTATTGATCCGAAAAAAGATGTAGATGGTTTCCATCCTTATAATTTAGGATCTTTATGTCAAAATAATCCTCAATTTAGATCATGTACTTCTAAAGGAGTAATTACATTACTTAAAAAATATAAAATCAATATACATGGATTATATGCAGTAATTATAGGATCATCTAATATAGTTGGAAAACCTATGTATATGGAATTATTATTAGCGGGATGTACAGTAACAATTGTAAACAAAAATACAAAAAACATAAAAACATATGTTAAAAAAGCTGATTTAGTTGTGATTGCTATTGGTCAACCAAATTTTTTATATGGACATTGGATTAAACTAGGAGCTATTGTAATAGATATTGGAATTAATTATTTGTATAATAAAAACAAATATAAAATTGTTGGTGATGTACATTTTAAATCTACTTCAGTAAAAACGTCTTATATTACTCCAGTACCAGGAGGAGTAGGTCCTATGACCGTAGTATCATTATTAGAAAATACACTACAAGCGTGTATAATGTAAAAATATTTAATTATATAAATCTATAATATGAAGAATAAGAATTATCTTCTACAATAACACCTAAACAAAACAATTTTTTTCTAATAATGTCTGATAAATTCCATTGTTTTTTAGATCTATAAAAATTTCTCATATGAAACAATTTTTCAACTATAATTAATAAATCAGTTGATTTATTACAAAAATTATCTTTTAAAAAAAAATTTTTAGGATCATTTTGAAATAAACCTAAAATTTTTCCTAAATAAACTAAATCAGATGCTAAAATATTAGCTAAATAAGTATTATTTTTTTTATTTTTGTAAATTAATTTTGATATTTTTTGCAAAATACTACATGCTTTGGGTGTATTAAAATCATCATTCATTGCACTAAAAAATTTTCTTTTTATTTTATTTCTTAAATGATATTCATAATCAATTTTTGTATTAATAGTTACAACACAATCTAATAAAGATCTATAAATCTTAATAAAAATATTTTTCATCATTAATAAATTTTTTTCAGAATAATAAAGTGGGTGTCTATAATGAGTAGCAAGAAAATACCATCTAATAATTTCAGAATCATATTTTTTCAATAAATATTGAATAGAAACAGAATTAGAAAATGATTTTGACATTTTATGATTTTTATTAATAACCATACCTGAATGTATCCAAAAATTAACAGAAAAAGAATTATTCATACTTTTTAATTGTGCTATTTCATTTTCATGATGAGGAAATAATAAATCAATCCCTCCTCCATGAATATCTACTACTCCATCTTTAAAAAAATTATTAATTATAGAAGAACATTCAATATGCCATCCTGGACGACCAGCTCCCCAAGGGGAAGACCAATTTGTACATGTATCTATTGATAATTGATTACTATGTTTCCAAAGAACAAAATCATTAATGTTATTAATATAATTTTTTTCTTTACTAATAGTAGTAAAATTTTTTTCTGAACAATTAAACATTCTATTAGATAAAAATCCATATTCCTTAAAATTATTAAGTTTAAATAAAATATCTTTATTATCAGAAACATAAGCATAATTATTTTTTAATAATAACTTAATAGAAGAAATAATATTAGATATGTGTTGTGTAACTCTAGGTTCTTGATCAGGTTTAATTAAATTTAAAGATAAAAAATCTTTATGCATTAATTTAATCATACGATTAACTAGAATATGAATTGATTCATTATTTATTTTTGCTTTATTAATAATTTTATCATCAATATCAGTAATATTTCTTATATAAAAAGTATTATATCCTAAATATTGTAAATAACGTATGATAATATCAAATATAATAAATGTACGAGCGTGTCCTATATGACAAAAATCATATGTAGTGACTCCACAAACATAAATATTAATTTTCTTATTCAATAAAAAATCAAAAATTTCTTTTTTTTTTGTTAATGTATTAAAAATTCTTAACATATAAATTCTCTTAACAATTATTTATTATTTTAAGTATTTAAAATTATTAAAAAATTTTATAACAGTAGAAATTTAAAAATATTTAAAAAAATTTAATTTTTTTTAAATAAAATTATATAATTTTTTTATAAATCCAATTAAATATAATATATAATATATAAATAATATATATATATACTATTCGGATATAAAAATGACAAATAAATTAAAAAAAATGTTAAAATTCCCTTGTACTTTTACTTATAAAGTAATCGGATTAGCGCAACCAGAATTGACTAATAATATTATAAAAATTATACAAAATCATATACCTGGAGATTACGCACCTCAAATAAAATCTAGTAATAAAGGAACATATTTATCAATTTCTATAACTATTTGTGCTAAAAATTTTAAACAAATAAAAAATTTATATAATGAATTAAGCAAAATTCACTTAGTTAGAATGGTTTTATAAATTAAATTTGCGATGCGGTATCATAATATTCCGCACCGCAAAAGTACTACTAAATCAATTAGTATAATAAAACTTTTTTCGGTTTAAATTAAACACTAACAACATTAGCAGCTGACGGCCCTTTTGCGCCTTCGGTAATTTCGAACTCAACACTTTGACCTTCTGCCAAAGTCTTAAATCCGTTGCTTTGGATAGCAGAAAAATGAACAAAAACATCTTTGCTTCCATCTTCAGGAGTAATGAAACCAAAACCTTTAGATTCATTAAACCATTTTACATTACCTTTTATCTTGGACATCTATACATTACCTTAGAGTGAAAATATAAACTAAAAATTATACCTAAACATAATATATTATACATAGTAATAAAATATTTTACTAAAAAATCTTATTACTAAAAATAATTAAATTAAATAATACATTTACAGAATATAGATATAAATAAGAATATAAAAATTTTAAAAATATAATTAAAAAAAACAAAAACTGGCAATGTCCTACTCTCACACAAGGAGACCTTGCACTACCATTGGCGTTGAAATGTTTCACTTCTGAGTTCGATATGGTTTCAGGTGGTTCCAGATCACTATGATTACCAGATTTTATTTTTTTTAGAAAAACACCTCTGGTGTTGTAAGGTCAAGCCTATTGGGTAAATTAGTACTAGTTAGCTGAACATATCGCTATGCTTACACACCTAGCCTATCAACGTCGTAGTCTACAACAACCCTTCAGAAGGGTGAAAAAAACATCACTACCTTCAGGGAAAACTAATCTTGAGGCGAGTTTCGTGTTTAGATGCTTTCAGCACTTATCTCTTCCGTATTTAGCTACCGGGCAATGCCATTGGCATGACAACCCGAACACCAGGGATACGTCCACTTCGGTCCTCTCGTACTAGAAGTAGCCCCTCTCAATTTTCCTACGCCCACGGCAGATAGGGACCGAACTGTCTCACGACGTTCTAAACCCAGCTCGCGTACCACTTTAAATGGCGAACAGCCATACCCTTGGGACCTGCTTCAGCCCCAGGATGTGATGAGCCGACATCGAGGTGCCAAACACCGCCGTCGATATGAACTCTTGGGCGGTATAAGCCTGTTATCCCCGGAGTACCTTTTATTTGTTGAGCGATGGCCTTTCCATACAGAAACCACCGGATCACTAAGACCTGCTTTCGCATCTGCTCGCATTATCACGCTTGCAGTTAAACTGGCTTATGCCTTTGCACTAACCTTACGATGTCCAACCGTAATTAGCCAATCTTTGTACTCCTCCGTTACTCTTTGGGAGGAGACCGCCCCAGTCAAACTACCCACCAGACACTGTCTCTGTACCGGTTTACGGTACAAGATTAGAAAATCAATGTTTATAGGGTGGTATTTCAAGGTCGATTCCATTAATTCTAGCGAACTAACTTCATTATCTCCCACCTATCCTACACAATAAAAATCAATGTTCAATGTCAAGTTATAGTAAAGGTTCACGGGGTCTTTCCGTCTTGCCGCGGGTACACTGCATCTTCACAGCAATTTCAATTTCACTGAGTCCTGGATGGAGACAGCCTGGCCATCATTACGCCATTCGTGCAGGTCGGAACTTACCCGACAAGGAATTTCGCTACCTTAGGACCGTTATAGTTACGGCCGCCGTTTACCGGGGCTTCAGTCAAAAGCTTCAGGTTACCCCTAACTTCATCAATTAACCTTCCGGCACCGGGCAGGCGTCACACCGTATACTTCCACTTTCGTGTTTGCACAGTGCTGTGTTTTTAATAAACAGTTGCAGCCAGCTGGTATCTGCGACTAACTTAAGCTTCAAAAGTAAATTTTTACACTTACATGTTAGCGTGCCTTCTCCCGAAGTTACGGCACTATTTTGCCTAGTTCCTTCATCCAGGTTCTCTCAAGCGCCTTAGTATACTCTACCTAACCACCTGTGTCGGTTTCGGGTACGATTTATATTTTACATATAAGTTTAGAGGCTTTTCTTGGAAGCATGGTATTAGTTACTTCATTATTTACATAATTCGTATTCATATCTTAGGCTAACAAAAAATCGGATTTTCCTAATTTTTTACCCTACATATTTAAACCGAGACAACCAACACCCGGATAACCTAACCTTCTCCGTCCCCTCTTCACAGTAAAAAAAAGTACTGGAATATTAACCAGTTTCCCATCGATTACGCCTATCGGCCTCACCTTAGGGGTCGACTCACCCTGCCCCGATTAACGTTGGACAGGAACCCTTGGTCTTTCGGCGAGCAGGTTTTTCACCTGCTTTATCGTTACTCATGTCAGCATTCGCACTTCTGATACCTCCAATGTTTTTTTCAAAACATCTTCACAGGCTTACAGAACGCTCCCCTACCCAATAAAAAAAATATTTATTGCCATAGCTTCGGTACATAATTTAGCCCCGTTATATCTTCCGCGCAAGCCGACTAGACCAGTGAGCTATTACGCTTTCTTTAAATGATGGCTGCTTCTAAGCCAACATCCTGGCTGTTTATGCCTTCCCACATCGTTTCCCACTTAATTATGACTTAGGGACCTTAGCTGATGGTCTGGGTTGTTTCCCTCTCCACAACGAACGTTAGCACCCGCTGTGTGTCTCCCGTGATAAAATTTTTCGGTATTCGTAGTTTGCGTTGGTTTGGTAGGCCAGTATGGCCCCCTAGTCAAAACAGTGCTCTACCCCCGAAAATTAATTCACGAGGCGCTACCTAAATAGCTTTCGGGGAGAACCAGCTATCTCCCGGTTTGATTGGCCTTTCACCCCTAACCACAAGTCATCCGCTGATTTTTCAACATCAGTCGGTTCGGTCCTCCAGCAGGTTTTACCCAGCCTTCAACCTGCTCATGGCTAGATCACCGGGTTTCGGGTCTGTATCTTGAAACTATAAAATAATTCGCCCATTTAAGACTCGGTTTCCCTACGGCTCCCTTAACAGTTAACCTTGCTACAAAATACAAGTCGCTGACCCATTATACAAAAGGTACGCAGTCACTTATAAAAAGCTCCTACTGATTGTACGTATTTGGTTTCAGGATCTATTTCACTCCCCTAACCGGGGTTCTTTTCGCCTTTCCCTTACGGTACTAGTTCACTATCGGTCATTCAGGAGTATTTAGCCTTAGAGGATGGTCCCCCTATCTTCAAACAAGATTTCTCGTGTCCCGTTCTACTTTTTGAATACCAGAAAAAAAATACTTCATATACAGGACTATCACCTTTTATTGTTAGATTTTCCAAACTATTCTACTATATTTTTCTTCTTTTATTATTCTAGGCTGATCCCATTTCGCTCGCCGCTACTATGGGAATCTCAATTGATTTCTTTTCCTCAAGGTACTTAGATGTTTCAGTTCCCTTGGTTTGCTTTATTAATCTATTTATTCAATTAATAATGATGTTTAAACATCAGGTTTCCCCATTCGGAAATCATCGGATAATAACGCTTCATATCAACTTACCGATGCTTATCGCAGATTAGCACGTCCTTCATCGCCTCTGAATGCCAAGGCATCCACCAAATACGCTTATTTTGCTTAACCTTACAACCCACAGGTGTTTTTCTAAATTTTAATCATATTCAAATTTTTAAAGAACATAAAAACAAAACATATTTAAATTACAAAAAGATTATAACATATTTTTTTTTTTTAGTATAGAAAAATATTCAAATTTTGTCCTCTAGGGGATTTGAACCCCTGTTGCCGCCGTGAAAGGGCGGTGTCCTAACCACTAGACGAAGAGGACTAAAAATAAAAATTAATAAAAATATTAATGTATAATAATACAGAATACACAAAAAGAGTCAAGTTTTTTTATTATATTTTTAATAGATATTTTTTTATATAAAAAAATATTTAAATTATTTGAAATAAAAAAACATTTATATAATAGATTTTAATAAATTAATATTTTTTTTAATGTTTGGTAGTATGTTAAACCATATATAACATGAATATGCTGCTTGTGCTACTAACATTCCTAAGCCATCAGAATATTTTCTACTACCTAAATCTCTACAAGTAGATAAAAAAGGGGTTAATTTTTTATTTTTTGAATAAGAAATATCATAACATTTTGTATTTGGAAATATCAAATTTTTTGGAAATTTAGGAGAGAAATTATATAACCCGCATGAAGTGGCATTAATAATAATATCAAATTTTTTTGTATATAAATTTTTATCAAAAACAAAAATTTTTCCAAATTTTTTAAATTTATTTACTAAAATACATGATTTACTAATTGTTCGATTTAAAATAAAAATACAACATTTTTTTTTTAATAAATGATATACAATAGAATATACAGCTCCACCTGAACCTAATATTAAAATAAAAGAATTTTCTGTGATATATTTTAAACGATTTAAATCATAAATTAATCCAATTCCATCCGTGTTGTAACCAATAATATTATTATTTGAACTTTTTTTTAAAACATTTACCGAATTAGAAATTTTTACATATTTAGTATTTTTATTTGAAATTTGAAATGATTTTTTTTTAAAAGGAACAGTAATGTTGCATCCAAAACCACCATTTTGAAAAAAATTTTTTACTATAACAAAAAAATTTGATTTTGTACATAAAAAAGAGTTATAATTATAATTAATTTTTATCTCTTTAGAAAAATTTTTATGTATTAATGGAGATAAAGAATGCTCTATGGGATTTCCGAACAAAGCAATATGAATTTTTTTTTCACAATATTTACTATTTTGCATTTTAAATTCCTAAAAATTTTAATAAAATCAAAAACAATAATATAAAAAAAAATTATTATATTTATATTAATAAATAGTTAATTAAATATTCTGGTAAATTAACTTAAAATTTAATAAAAATATTTTATTTATATAAATATTTATAATAAAATAATATAAATAATATTTATGTCAATACGTAAAATACTACAATTTCCAGATTATCGTTTACGATTACTATCTAAACCTATTAAGATTATAAATAAAAAAACAAAAAAAATAATCTATGATATGTTTGATACAATGTATGCTAATAATGGTATTGGGTTAGCTGCTCCCCAAATAAATATTTTGAAACAAATCATTGTTATTAGTTCTCTAAAACCTACAATGTCTGAATTAGTTTTAATTAATCCAGTAATTTTAAAAAAAAATAAAAAATATATAAATACAATTGAAGGTTGTTTATCAATTCCTAAAAAAACTGCTAAAATAAAAAGATCTAGTTGTATAAAAATACAAGCAATAAATACTTACGGAAAATCATTTACATTAACAGCAAAATCATTGCTATCAATATGCATTCAACATGAAATAGATCATTTAATTGGAAAATTATTTATAGATTATATTAATTAATACCAAAATTTTCTATAATAATTATTATTAAACATATGTTAAAAAAAAAAACAAAAATAATTTTTGCTGGAAGCGATAAATTTTCATTAGCACATCTTCGATCATTATTTTTTTCCCAAAATATTATTTCAGCTGTTTTAACAAAACCAGATAATCAATATTTTAAAAAAAAAAAAAAAGCATTTTCTTCTGTAAAAAATTTTTCTATTAAAAATAAAATAAAAATATTTCAACCAAAAGATTTATATGAAGAAAAATTTTACTTAAATATTAAAAAAATAAATCCTGATTTATTAATTGTATCATCTTATGGAATGATAATTCCAAAAAAAATATTACAACTATTTCCTTTAGGAGGTATTAATGTACATGCTTCTTTATTACCAAAATGGAAAGGAGCTGCTCCTATACAACGATCTATTCTTCATGGTGATAAAAAAACTGGAATTAGCGTTATAAAAATGAATTCAAAAATGGATTCTGGAAAAATAATTTATCAATTATCTTGTCCTATATATTATAATGATAATACTAAAAAATTATCTATCAGATTGATACCTATTTCTTTACAATGTATGTATCAAGCATTAAATATTATCTTAAGTAAAAAAAAAAAAAAATTTCATAAGCAAAAAAGAAATCAAGAAACTTTTGCATTAAAAATAAAAAAAGAAGAAGCAATTATTTCATGGTCACAAACTGTTATAGAAATAGATCGAAAAATTCGAGCGTTTAGTTTATGGCCGATTTGTAAATTTTTTTTTAAAAAATTATTAATACAAATTAAAAAATCATCAATTATTTCTATTAAAAAAAATAATTTTAAAAATGGAGAAATAGTTAATATCACAAAAAAAGGAGTACAAGTAAATACAAAAACTGGTATATTAAATATAGAAAAAATTAAAATTCCAGGAAAAAAAACAATGTATATACATGAAATATTAAATTCAAGAAGAAAAATGTTTATTAAAAATAAAATATTAAAATAATTCTTCTATAATTAAAAATTATATATTTTTTTAAAAAAAAGAACGGCATAAAAATGCCGTTTTTATTTAACTAATATATTAAAAAATAAATTATTTTTATAATATAAAATTTTTAAAAATTACGACCAACTAATTCTACATAAGCAATGATAGAATTATCACCTTTTCTAAATCCACATTTTAATATACGTAAATAACCCCCTGGACGAGAATAAAAATGTGGACCTAATTCATGAAATAGTTTTTTTACTGTAAAAATATCACGAACACGAGAAAATACAATTCGACGATTAGCAATCGTATCATATTTTGCTATTGTAATAATAGGTTCTATAAAACGACGTAATTCTTTTGCTTTAGATAAAGTTGTTTTTAAATATTCATACTTTACTAAAGAACAAGTCATATTTTTAAACATAGATTTTAAATGACTTCGTGTTCTATTTAATAATCGTCCAATTTTTCTATGTCTCATAATTATTTCCTTTAAAATTTTAAAAATTTAATCTTCTAAAAGACTTTTAGGTGGCCAATTATCTAATTTCATTCCTAATGATAATCCACGTGATGCTAATACATCTTTAATTTCAGTAAGTGATTTTTTACCTAAATTTGGAGTTTTGAGTAATTCTACTTCTGTTTTTTGTACTAAATCACCAATGTAATGAATGCTTTCTGCTTTCAAACAATTAGCAGATCGTACAGTTAATTCTAAATCATCTACTGGTCGTAATAAAACAGGTTCAAATTCTGGTTTTTCTTCTTTAATTTCTGGCTCACGAACACCTCTTAAATCTACAAAAGCTTCTAGTTGTTGAGCTAAAATAGTAGCTGCTTTTCTAATTGCATCTTCAGGATCAATAGTTCCATTAGTTTCCATTTCTATAATTAATTTATCTAAATCAGTTCTTTGTTCTACCCGGGCAGATTCAACTGTATACATAATACGTTCTATTGGGCTATAAGTAACATCAAGAAAGAGTTTTCCAATAATATGTTCATTATCATAATTTTCTTTTCTAGATTTTGCTGTAATATATCCTCTTCCTCGTGTTACTTTCATTCTAATATCAATTGATGCATCCGAACAAGTAAGATTACAAATAATGTGTTTGTTATTTATAATTTCAGTAGAATTATCATGATTAATATCTTTAGCTAAAACTGGACCAATCCCGCTTTTTTTTAAATATAAAGTGACTTCATCTTTTCCAAATAATTTTATTGATAAACCTTTTAAATTTAAAAGAATATCTAATATATCTTCTTTTACTCCTTCCTTATGCATATATTCATGTAAGATTCCATCTATTTCAACCTCTGTAACTGCACATCCTGAAATAGAAGATAATAAAATTCTTCGTAAAGCATTTCCTAAAGTATGTCCAAAACCACGTTCTAATGGTTCTAAAGTAATTTTAGCATGTGTGGCACTAATTTGTTGAATATCAACTAATCTAGGTTTTAAAAAATCTTCTACAAAACCTTGCATTATTATTTCTCTCTTAATAGAATATATAAAATGTTACTTCGAATATAATTCTATAATTAAATGCTCATTAATATCCGAAGATAAATCATCACGTTCTATAGAACGTAAAAATACGCCTTCCATGTTTGGATAATCTATACTTAACCAACTAGGTTTTTCTTTTTGTTTCATAATTTCTAAAGAAGCTTTAATTCTTAATTGATTTTTAGACTTTTTAACAACTGATATTTTATCATCAATAGATACTTGAAAAGAAGGAAAAGAAACAATTTTATTATTAACACAAATAGATTTATGATTAATTAATTGACGTGCTTCTAAACGAGTAGTTCCAAAACCTAATCGATATACAATATTATCCAAACGACTTTCTAATAAAAATAATAAATTTTGTCCTGTGTTTCCTTTTAATTTTGATGCTTTCTTATAATAATTATGAAATTGTTTTTCTAATATTCCATATAAACGACGTAATTTTTGTTTTTCTCGTAATTGTTTTGCATATTCCGATAAACGCAATTTTCGAGATCCATGTTGACCAGGAGCTTGATCAATATTACATTTAGATTCAATAGTACGCACTCCAGATTTTAAAAATAAATCTGAATTTTCACGTCTACACAATTTTAATTTAGGACCCAAATATTTTGCCATATTAATATCTCTTTTAAAAACTTAAATAAAAAATTACACTCTACGTTTTTTTGATGGACGACAACCATTATGAGGAATAGGTGTAACATCTATAATATTTGTAATGCGAAAACCAGAAGAATTTAATGCTCGAATAGTAGATTCACGACCAGGACCAGGACCTTTTATCATAACTTCTAAATTTTTTATTCCATAATCTTTTACACGATCTGCACATTTTTCTGCAGCTACTTGTGCGGCAAAAGGTGTCGATTTTCTTGATCCTCTAAATCCAGAACCACCCGAAGTTGCCCAACCTAAAGTATTACCTTTACGATCTGTAATAGTTACTATAGTATTATTAAATGATGCATGAATATGAGCAATTCCATCTAAAATTTGTCTTTTAATACGTTTTTTTGGTTGATTTAATTTTTTTTTTGACATAATAAATTATTTTTCCAATTATCTACTTTTTATTAATTTTCTAGGACCTTTCCGAGTACGGGCATTTGTTTTTGTTCTTTGACCTCTAACTGGAAGATGTTTACGATGACGTAATCCTCTATAACAACCAATATCCATAAGTCTTTTAATATTAATAGTTTTTTCTCTACGCAAATCACCTTCTACTAAAAATTTTGATATTATTGAACGTAATGATTCAATTTTTTCTTTTGTTAAAGAATTAATTTTTACATCACATCTAATACCTATAGAAAAACAAATTTTTTTAGATAAAGATATTCCAATACCATAAATACTTGTTAAAGCTACTAAAATATGTTTTTTATCAGAAATATTTATTCCCGCAATTCTAGTCATTCACACTACTCCAAGAGTAAATAGCATAAAATATATACATTTAAAAAATGTATATAAAATTTTTTATAATAAATAAATTTTTTTAAAAAAAAAACATTATTATCCTTGTCTTTGTTTATGTTTTGGATCATTACTACAAATAACACGAATTATATTTTTTCTACGAATAATCTTACAATTACGACATATCTTTTTTACTGAAGCTCGAACTTTCATTACTTCTCCAAAATTAACATAAAAATATATAATTTTTAATTTTTTAAATATAAATGTGATTTTTTTAATATTTTTTTATATTGAGTTGACATCATTAATGTTTGTGTTTGCGTAATAAATTCTATTAAAACAACTACTACAATTAATAAAGAAGTACCACCAAAATTAAAAGGTACTTTAAAAAAGTAACGTACAATATCAGGAATTAAACAAATAAATACAGTATATATTGAACCAATAGTTGTTAATTTAAAAACAATATTTTTAATATATTCTGCAGTCTTTAAACCCGGTCTAATTCCAGGAAGAAAAGCTCCAGATTTTTTTAAATTATTAGCAGTATCTTGAACATTAAAAATTATATTAGTATAAAAAAAACAAAAAAATATTATTAAGATAATATTTACAATTAAATAAATACTATGTTTAAATTTTAAAAAATCAAAAAAATATATTATTTTTTTATAATCGTTAAAAACATAACGCAAATAAGTTAAAAGTATTGATGGGAAAACAATTAAACTAGATGAAAAAATAACAGGTATTACTCCAGCCATATTTAATTTTAATGGTAAATAACTATGATGCGCAGTATACATTCGTCTACCTTGTTGACGTCGAGCATAACATACAATAATTTTACGTTGACTTTTTTCTATAAAAACTACAATAAAAATTACAAAAAAAATAATTAATAGAAGAAAAAAAACATAAAGAAAACTAAAATTTTTAATTTTTATTAATTTATAAGTTCTTATAACAGAAGCTGGTAAACCAGATATTATACCTGAAAAAATAATTAAAGAAACTCCATTACCTACACCTTTAGTAGTAATAAGTTCTCCTAACCACATTAAAAATATAGTACCGGTAACTAAACTAACAACCGCAATAATATAAAAATAACAATCTGCAAAAACTATAATATTTTTCATTCCAGGAAGAAATGGTAAACTAATTACTACTCCAATTGATTGTATAATTGAAAGAAAAAATGTAATATATTTTGTATATTGATTAATTGTTTTTTTTCCTATATCTCCTTCTTTTTTTAAATTACGTAAATATGAACTAATCAATGTTAATAATTGTACTATTATAGAAGAAGAAATATATGGCATTACACCTAAAGCAAATATTGAAGCTCTATTTAATGATCCTCCTGAAAACATATTAAACATAGTTAATATAGAACTATTTTTATAAATAAAAAATTTTTCTAAAACTTGTATGTTAATACCTGGAATAGGAATGAATGAACCTATTCTAAATATCATTATTGCTATAAAAACAAAAAAAATTCTTTTTCGTAAATTATATAATGTAGACATAGTATATTTTCTATTAAAAATGAATTGTTTAAATAAATAATTATATTTTTAACTTTTAACTACTCCTCCAGCTGATTCTATACATAAACGAGCTCCCTTAGTTACAGACAAACCAGAAATTATTATAGGTCTATTAATCAATCCAGATTTGATAATCTTAACATATTTAATATTCTTATTAATTAAATTTATTTTTTTTAAAATAGATAAATTAATATATTTTAAATTATGAAAACAATCTAATTCAAATAATCTAATTTCATCAAAAAATTTTTTTTTCTTAGAACGAAAACCAAATTTTGGAATTCTTCTATATAATGGTGTTTGCCCTCCTTCAAAACTTTTTCGTATTTTTCCACCTGATCTAGATTTTTGACCTTTATGTCCACGTCCTCCTGTTTTTCCCCAACCTGAACCAATTCCTCTACATATGCGTTTTTTAGACCTTTTTTTATATACAGAATTTGATAATGAATTTAAATACATAAAGAATTCCTCTATTTAATAGATATCATATAATATACTTTCTTAATCATTCCACGAATAGCTGCTGTATCTTTTCTTTCAACAGTATCTCCAATATTACGTAAACCTAATCCTTTCATAGTTGCTTTATGTTTTGGTAAACGACCAATTTGACTTTTTATTTGAGTTATTAAAATAGTTTTCATAATAAAAATATTCTCATGTTATTTTTAAATTATTGTAATAATTTTACCTCTTTTTTTAGAAATCATTTCCGGTGATCTAATTTTTTTTAATCCGTTTAAAGTCGCCCTTACAACATTGATAGGATTAGTAGAACCATATATTTTAGCTAAAATATTTTGAATTCCCGCAACTTCAAGAACAGATCTCATAGCTCCACCAGCAATAATTCCAGTTCCTTCAGATGCTGGTTTCATAAAAATGAAAGAACCTGTATGTAAACCTGTAACTGAGTGTTGAATAGTATTTTTAAATAAAGGAATTATAATCATATTTTTTCGTGCTTTTTCCATTGCTTTTTGAATTGCAGAAGGAACTTCTCTAGCTTTTCCATAACCAAATCCTACTTTTCCTTGATTATTTCCAACAACAGTTAAAGCAGTAAAAGAAAAAATTCTTCCTCCTTTTACTGTCTTAGAAACTCTATTTACAGAAATTAATTTTTCTTTTAACTCAATTGATAACTTTTTTTCATAATGCATATTTATATTCCTATAATTTTAGAAAATTAAACCTGATACACGGGCTGATTTAGCTAATTCTTCTATTCTACCGTGATATTTAAAGCCTGATCTATCAAAAAATACTTTTTTGATTCCTTTGATTAAAGCTCGCTCTGCAATTAATTTTCCAATTATTTTTGCAGAAATTTTATTTCCTGTATAGATATTATTTATATTTAATTTTCTAAATTCTAAAGTAGATGCACATACTAAAACAAAAGAAGTTTTACATGAAATAATTTGAGCATAAATATGCTTTGAAGTACGGTGAATTACTAAACGAAAATCACGATTACTTCTTATTTTTTTACGTATTTTAGTATAACGTCTAATCCTAGTTTTTTTTTTGTTTACATAACCTTTCATTTTACTTTTTTTTTGCCTCTTTAATACGTATTATTTCATTTAAATAACGAATACCTTTACCTTTATAAGGTTCTGGTTTTCGATACGAACGTATATTAGCTGCTACCTGACCTACTAATTGTTTATTAATTCCTGATAATACGATTTCTGTTTGAGATAATAAATTTGCTGTAATTAGATTCGGTAACTGATAAGAAATAGAATGTGAAAAACCCAAATATAATTTTAAAATATTATTATTTTCTAAAATAACTCTATAACCAATTCCAAATAAAATTAATTGTTTCTTAAAACCTGTAGTTACTCCAATAATCATAGTATTAACTAAAGCACGACAAGTACCTGCTTGCATCCAACCATATGAACTTGATGAATGATTATGAGAAAAAAATAAATAACTATTCTTTTTTATAATTTTTATACATTTATGTATATTTTTTTTTAAAATACCTAATTTTCCATGAACAATCACTTTTAAATCTTGTAAACTAATATTTACATTTTGAGGAATCTTTATTGGTGATTTTGCAACACGCGACATACTTAATTTTCTCCATCATTATGAATTAAAAAAAAAATTAATCTACGTAACATATGATTTCTCCACCTAAACCTTTTTCTCTTGCTATACGATCAGTCATAACACCTCTAGAAGTCGAAATAATAGCAATTCCTAAATTATTCATAACAATAGGTAAATTACGTTTATTACAATATCTACGTAAACTTGGACGACTAATACGTTTGATATTTTCAATAACAGATTTACCATTAAAATATTTTAAAAAAATTTTTAATACTTTATTATTATTTTTTTTTATTTTATAATTTATAATATATCCTTCAAATTTTAATACTTTTACAATGTTTTCTTTTAATCTTGAAAAAGGGACTATTACAAAAATTTTATTTGAAAATTGACCATTACGAATACAAGTAATCATATCTGCTATTGGATCTTGCATACTCATAAATATACCTTATTTATAATAAATATATCTTAATTAATAATTTTTATATAAGTTTACCAACTTGCTTTAGTCAAACCGGGAATTTCACCTCTCATAGCTGCTTCTCGTAATTTCATTCTACTTAATCCAAATTTACGTAAAAAAGCATGAGGACGTCCAGTTTGTCTACAACGATTACGTTGTCTAGATGGACTAGAATCCCTAGGTAAAGTTTGTAATTTTAACATAGCATTCCAACGATCTTTTTCAGAAGAAAATTTAGATTTTACAATTTTTTTTAATTTCTCTCTAATCAAAAAATACTTTAATGCTAATTTTTTTCTTTTAAATTCTCTTGCTTTCATTGATTGTTTTGCCATATAAATACCTAAATAATTTTATTTTTGAAAAGGAAAATCAAATTCAGTTAATAAACATTCACCTTCTTGGTTAGATTTAGAATTTGTAGTTATAGTAATATCCATTCCTCTAATAGAATCAATTTTTTCATAATTAATTTCTGGAAAAATAATTTGTTCACGGATACCTAAACTATAATTCCCTCTACCATCAAAAGATTTACGTGACATACCTCTAAAATCACGAATTCTTGGTATTACAATAGTAATTAATTTATCAAAAAAATCCCATTTTCTTCTTCCTCTTAACGTTACCTTACATCCAATAGGATAACCTTTACGAATTTTAAAACTAGCAATTGATTTTTTAGCAATAGTAATAATTGGTTTTTGACCAGAAATCTTAGTTAAATCATCAATTGCATAATCTAATATTTTCTTATTTATTATAGATTTACCAATTCCCATATTTAAAGTAATTTTTATAATTTGTGGAACAGCCATTATACTAGAATAATTAAATTTTTTTATCAAATTAGGAATAACTTTATTTTTATAATATAAATATAATCTTGACATAATATATTTCCTATATTTTTACTGTATTAATTCTTTATTAGATTTAAATCTACGCTTTTTCTTACCGAGATGCCAAAAAAATTCAACTTTATCTGATTTTTTAAGTTTTTTATTAAAAATTGATACATTAGAAATATGAATAGGTAATTCTTTTGAAATAATTCCTCCACTCTGTTGCTTTTCAGGAATAGATTTTTGATGTTTTTTTACTATATTAATTCCTTCAACAATAACAGTATTATTGCTACGATATATTTTTTTTACAATACCAACTTTACCTTTATCCTTTCCAGTTAAAACAATAACTAAATCATTAGAACGTATTTTATATGACATATTAATTATCCCTTAAAAATTTTAAAGAACTTCTGGTGCTAGAGAAATTATCTTCATAAATTTTTCTACTCTTAATTCTCTTGTTACTGGACCAAAAATACGAGTACCAATTGGTTGATTTGTAGTATCATGAACAATTACACAAGAATTATTATCAAAACAAATCATAGAACCATCTGTTCTTCTAATACCTTTTTTAGTACGTACTACTACAGCTTTTACTACTTCACCTTTCTTTACTTTACCTCTAGGTATAGCTTCTTTAATAGCTACTTTTATTATATCTCCAATATTAGCATAACGTCTACGAGAACCACCTAGAACTTTTATACACATCACAAGACGAGCTCCGGAATTATCAGCAACATTTAAAATAGTTTGTACTTGTATCATATATATGTCCTGTTTATTTTATAGTAAAAAAATTTATTATAGTGTAATATAAAAGAAAATTTCATAATTATATAATAGAAGACATGAATCAAATTATTATATACGATTTCATGCCTTCGTTTATAAAAATAAAAAATTTTAAACAATAGATTTTTCTAAAATATTTACTAAAATCCAAGATTTTGTCTTTGATATAGGTCGACATTCACGAATTGTTACTATATCTCCAATATTACAAATATTTTTTTCATCATGAATACACAATTTAGTTCTTTTTTTAATAAATTTTTTATATATAGAATGTTTTATTTTACGCTCTACAATAACTACGGCAGATTTATTCATCTTATTACTTACAATATAACCATTTAAAAGATTTTTTTTTTCATTCATAAAGTATGATTAATCCTTTTATTTAAAACTGTTTTTATACGTGCAATATCTTTCTTATTTTTTTTTACTAAATGTGTTTTTTTTAATTTTCCAGAAGATAATTGAAGACGAATATTAAATTGTTCTTTCAATAAATCTAATAAATTTTTTTTTAAATGATTTTTATCAATATTGTTTTTTTCAATAATATTCATTTTTATAATACCAATTTAGAAACAAAAATAGTTTTTATAGGTAATTTAGAAGATGCTAATTTAAAAGCGAAACGACATTCTTCTTCAGAAATACCATCAATTTCATATAGTATTTTACCAGGTTGAATTAAAGCAACCCAATATTCAACATTACCTTTTCCTTTTCCCATTCGTACTTCTAATGGTTTTTGTGTAATAGGTTTATCTGGAAAAACACGAATCCATATTTTTCCTTGACGTTTTACTGATCGAGACATTGTTCTACGAGCTGCCTCAATTTGTCGAGCAGTTAATCTACCTCGTTCAATAGATTTTAATCCATAAGACCCAAAATTTACTTTATTATCACAAGATAAACCTCTATTTTTACCTTTATGCATTTTACGAAATTTAAAACGTTTTGGTTGCAACATAAATATAAATTCTCCCATTATTTATTTTCGATATTTTTGAGATACCTTTTTTACCGAAATAAATGGTTTTTTATCTTTCTTATTAGATACAACTAACATTCCATCTAATATTTCACCTTTGAAAATCCATACTTTTACTCCAATAATTCCGTATGTTGTATGAGCTTCCGAAGTATTATATTCAATATTAGCTCGTAATGTATGAAGTGGAACTCTTCCTTCTCTATACCATTCTCTTCGTGCAATTTCTACACCTCCTAATCGTCCACTTACTTCTATTTTAATACCTTTAGCACCTTGCCGCATAGCATTTTGAACTGAACGTTTAATAGCTCTACGAAACATGACTCTTCTTTCTAATTGAGAAGAAATATTATCTGCTACTAACTTTGCATCTAACTCTGGTTTACGTATTTCTGAAATATTAACTTGAGCTGGTACTCCAGTAATTTTTGCAATTTCAATTCGTAATTTTTCAACATCTTCACCTTTTTTACCAATCACAATACCAGGACGAGCAGTATAAATCGTTACTCTAATATTTTTAGAAAGTCGTTCAATAATAACTTTTGAAACTGATGCTTTAATTAATTTTTTCTTTACATAACTACGTACTTTAAAATCACTGTCTAAATAATTTGAAAATTCTTTTTTACTAGCAAACCAAATAGAATTCCAAGATTTAATAATACCTAATCTCATTCCATTAGGGTGTACTTTTTGACCCATTATAACCCTCCGGGTTTTTTTTAATATCTGATAATATTACTGTAATATGACTAGTTCTTTTTAAAATACGATCTGCTCTTCCTTTTGCTCGTGGCATCATTCTTTTCATACTAGAACCACTATTAACAAAAATTTTTGAAATAATTAATACTTCTTTATTATAACCATAATTATGTTCAGCATTAGATAATGCTGATTTTAATAATTTTTTAACTAATAATGCTGCTTTTTTTTTTACACTTGATAAGATCTGTAATGCTAATAAAGCTTTTTTACCACGAATAATATTAGCAATTAAACGTATCTTTTGTGCAGAAGAACGAACTTGATTATATTTAGCTAAGACATTCATGTTATCATCTCAAAAATTTATTTAATAGGTTTTTTAATCTTTTTATCTGCTGTATGTCCTCTATAAGTACGTGTAATAGAAAACTCTCCTAATTTATGACCAACCATTTCTTCTGTAATAAATACAGGTACATGTTGACGTCCATTATGAATAGATATTGTTAATCCGACCATATTAGGAAAAATTGTAGAACGTCTAGACCATGTACGAATTGACTTCTTATTCGTTAATTTTAATGATTTTTGAATCTTTTTTAATAAATGAATATCAATAAAAGGACCTTTTTTAAGAGAACGAGGCATATATTTTCATCCTATATAATTATTTATTTCTATGACGAACAATAAATCTTTCTGTTCGTTTATTTCTACGTGTTTTTTTACCTTTAGTTTTTAATCCCCATGGACTTACAGGATGTTTACCGAAATTTCTACCTTCACCACCACCATGAGGATGATCTACAGGATTCATTGCAGTACCACGAACAGTAGGTCGTATTCCGTATCTACGGGAAGCACCGGCTTTTCCTAAAATACGTAACATATGTTCTGAATTCCCTACTTCTCCTATAGTAGCACGACATTCAATATGAATTTTTCTTAATTCACCTGAACGTAAACGTATAACAACATATTTATTTTCTTTAGATATTAATTGCGCATAACTTCCAGCAGATCGTGCAATTTGACCACCTTTTCCAGATTTTATTTCAATATTATGTAGAATTGTTCCAATAGGAATTTTTTTTATTGGTAAAGCATTTCCTAATTTAATTGGAACTAAATTTCCAGATTCTATAATATCTCCAACTTTAATTCCTTTAGGTTCCAAAATATAACTTCTTTTACCATTCTTATATAAAATCAATATAATATTAGATGATCTATTAGGATCATATTCAATTCTTTGCACTACTGCTGGAACATTATCATAACGTCTCTTAAAATCAATACAACGATATAATTTTTTATGTCCCCCCCCTATATGACGGGTAGTAATACGTCCATAATTATTTCTTCCACCTGTTTTTACTTTTTTCTGCAATAATGATGCAATAGGTCGACCTTTATATAAATTTGGACAAATTACTTTTACTACATGACGTCTTCCAGGAGAAGTTGGCTTGCATCTTACAATAACCACGTATATCCCCCTCTCATTTTTATTTTGAATGACCTAAAAATTCTAAATTTTGACCTGTATGTAAAATAACATACGCTTTTTTCCAATTACTAAATTTACAAATTTTGTTTTTTTGACGTTTTCTTTTACCTTTTACTATTAATGTATTAATTTTATATACCCGTACTTTAAAAAATTTTTCTATAGCCAATTTAATTTCATATTTTTTTGAATTTTTTAATACTTTTAAAACAACAGTATTATTTCTTTTCATATTATCTGATGTTTTATCAGATACATGTGCGGATAAAATAATTTTTAATAATCTTTCAATATGAGTCATTTAAACATAACCTCAATTTTCTTAATTGCTGATAAAGTAATTAATACCTTTTCATATGAAATTAAAATAACCGGATTAATAGATTTTACATTTATTACACATACATGATATAAATTTCTAGATGCATATAATAAACTTGTATTTTTATGAGCAGTAATAATTAAAACACTTTTTAAATTTATTAATTCTAATTTTTTTAACAAAATTTTTGTCTTAGGAAATTCAATTATAAACTCTTTAAATAAAAAAAATCGATTTTGTCTAATTAATTCTGATAAAATACTTTTAATAGCATAACGATACATCTTTTTATTCATTTTAAGTTTATACTTTTTAGGCTTAGCTGCAAAAGTAACACCACCAGATCTCCAAATAGGACTTCTTAATGATCCTGATCGTGCTCTTCCCGTTCCTTTTTGTCTCCATGGTTTTTTACCTGATCCTGATACTTCTGAACGACTTTTTTGTGCCTTACTCCCTTGTCTTCTACGTGCTAAATAGCACACTATAATTTGATGAACTAAAGGTTCGTTAAACACTTTATTAAAAATAGATTCAGATATATTATATATTTCATTTGTATCTTGAAACATTAATTCCATTGTTTACAACTCCTTATATATTATTTAATGGAAGGTTTAAGTAATATATCACTTCCTATACTACCTGGAATAGAGCCTTTTATTAAAATTATTTTATTTATATCATCAATTTTAACAATTTTTAAATTTTGAATAGTTGTACGCTGATCACCTAAATGACCCGACATTTTTTTACCTTTAAACACATGTCCTGGAGTTTGATTTTGCCCAATAGATCCTGGAACGCGATGAGAAAGAGAATTTCCGTGAGTAGCATCTTGCATTCTAAAATTCCAACGTTTAACAGTACCAGCAAAACCTTTTCCTTTTGAAATACCAGTAATATCTAATTTTTTAATATTCTTAAAAAAATTAATAGTAATTTTTTGTCCAGATGAATAATTAGAAGAATTTTTACATTTAAATTCCCATAAACCTCTACCAACTGAAACATTAAATTTTAAAAAATGACCATATTCTGATTTTAAAACTTTTTTTTCTTTTTTAAATCCTGTAGTTAATTGAATTGATTCATAATTATCATTTTCTATTGTTTTAACTTGTACAACAATATTATCTAGTATTTCAATTGCAGTTACAGGAATAGAAGTATATTCTTCAAAAAAAATTCGTGTCATACCTAGTTTTTTACCTACTAAACCTATCATAAATTATTTACCTTAAATTCTCTAAAAATAATTAATTTAATTTCTTAAAACTACCCTAAACTAATTTGCACATCTACACCTGCAGCTAAATCCAATCGCATTAATGCATCAACTGTTTTTTCTGTTGGTTGTACAATATCAATTAATCTCTTATGCGTTCTAATCTCATATTGATCACGAGCATCTTTATTCACATGCGGTGATACTAAAATTGTAAATCTTTCTTTACGAGTAGGTAAAGGAATAGGACCTAAAACTTTTGCTCCAGTTCGTTTAGCTGTATTAACAATTTCTAAAGTAGATTGATCAATTAAACGATAATCAAAAGCTTTTAAACGAATACGAATTCTTTGATTCTGCATAAATATAGAACTCCTTATTTAATAAAATTCACTTTTATATATTTATTACATGTCAAAAATATTTTTTTAATAAGTTAATTATTAAAAAAATTATGTCAAGAAAAGAGAAAACCTCTAATCTTGACAAAATATTAAAATATTGATATATAATAAAATTTATATCTATATTATGCAATAACTTTTGTTACTACACCAGCTCCTACTGTTCTTCCACCTTCTCTAATTGCAAATCGTAATCCTTCAGCCATAGCAATTGGATGAATTAATGTAACTACCATATTAATATTATCACCCGGCATAACCATTTCTATATTTTCAGGAAGCTCAATTGAACCTGTAACATCAGTAGTACGAAAATAAAATTGAGGACGATATCCTTTAAAAAATGGAGTATGTCTACCTCCTTCTTCTTTAGATAATACATAAACTTCAGATTCAAATTTTACATGAGGATTAATAGTTCCAGGTTTTGCAAGAACTTGTCCACGCTCAATATCTTCTCGTTTTGTTCCTCTTAGTAAAATTCCTACATTTTCTCCAGCTCTACCTTCATCTAATAATTTACGAAACATTTCTACACCAGTACATATTGTTTTTGTAGTAGATTTTATACCAACAATTTCAACTTCTTCACCAACTTTTAATATACCTCGTTCAATACGTCCAGTAACTACAGTTCCACGACCAGATATAGAAAAAACATCTTCAATTGGAAGCAGAAATGGTTCATCAACAGCTCTTACAGGAATAGGAATATATTTATCTAAAGAATTAGCTAATTCAATGATTTTATCTTCCCAAATTTTTTCACCTTCTAATGCTTTTAAAGCTGAACCACGAATAATAGGAATATTATCTCCTGGAAAATCATATTGAGTTAATAAATCACGAACTTCCATTTCTACTAATTCTAATAATTCTTCATCATCAACCATATCACATTTATTTAAAAAAACAATTATATGAGGAACACCAACTTGTCTACCTAACAAAATATGTTCTCTAGTTTGAGGCATAGGACCATCAGTAGCAGCTACTACTAGAATAGCTCCATCCATTTGTGCAGCACCAGTAATCATATTTTTTATATAATCAGCATGTCCAGGACAATCTACATGAGCATAATGACGTAATTCAGTATCATATTCAACATGTGAAGTATTTATTGTAATACCTCTAGCTTTTTCTTCTGGAGCATTATCAATTTGTTCAAATGCACATGCTTTACCACCAAATCTTTTTGATAAAACTGTAGTAATAGCTGATGTTAAAGTAGTTTTTCCATGATCTACATGTCCAATAGTTCCGACATTAATATGTGGTTTAGAACGATTAAATTTTTCTTTTGACATTACTATTCCTTAATTTAATACATAATATTAATTATTTAAAATATTTATTTTTATAAAAAAATTTTATTGTGTAGAAACAATACTATCATAAATACTTCTAGGAGCTTCAGTATACTTTAAAAATTCCATAGAATAAGATGCTCTACCTTGAGTTTTAGATCTTAAATCAGTAGCATATCCAAACATTTCAGATAATGGAACAAAAGCTTTAATACTTTTTCCGCCTATCATATCATCTACCATTCCTTCAATAATTCCTCGACGTCGATTAATATCACCAATAACATCACCCATATATTCTTCCGGAGTTTCTACTTCAACATGCATAATAGGTTCTAATAAAATAGGATTAGCTAATTTAAAAGCAGATTTAAAAGCATGAGAAGCTGCTAATTTAAAAGCTAATTCTGAAGAATCAACATCATGATATGAACCATCATGCAATCGAACACCAATATCAACTACTGGATAACCAGCTAAAGGTCCAGATTTTAATTGTTCTTGTATACCTTTATCAATAGATGAAATATATTCACCTGGAATTACACCACCTTTTATATCATTAACAAATAAATATCCTGATTTATTTGGTTTTAAAGGAAAAATATCAATTACAACATGTCCGTACTGTCCTCTACCACCGGATTGTTTAATATATTTTCCTGAAACATTTTCAATTTTATTTAAAATTGTTTCACGATATGCAACTTGTGGTTTTCCTATATTAGCATCTACTTTAAATTCTCGTCTCATTCTATCGATAATAATTTCTAAATGTAATTCCCCCATTCCAGAAATTATTGTTTGATTAGATTCATGATCTATTCTCACTCGAAAAGAAGGATCTTCTTTAGCTAATCTATTTAATGATAAACCCATTTTTTCTTGATCTATTTTAGTTTTCGGTTCTACAGCAATTGAAATTACTGGTTCTGGAAAATCCATTTTTTCTAAAACAATTGGATGATTAACATCACATAAAGTATCACCAGTAGTTACATTTTTTAAACCAATTGCAGCAGCAATATCTCCTGCTCGAACTTCTCTTATTTCCTCTCTTTTATTAGCATGCATTTGCACAATGCGCCCAAATCTTTCTGTATGATCTTTTACAGAATTTAAAACTACATCACCTGAACGAACAATACCAGAATAAACACGAAAAAAAGTCAAATTGCCAACAAAAGAATCAGAAGCAATTTTAAATGCTAATGCAGAAAATGGTTGTTTATCATCTGCATATCTATAATTTTTAATAGAATCTTTTTGATTTATAAAATTTTTAGTTTTATAACTATCTTTTGGAGAAGGTAAATATTCAATAATTGCATCTAATAATGCTTGTACTCCTTTATTCTTAAAAGCTGAACCACATGTAATCAAAATAATTTCATTATTTAAAGCTCGCTTTCTTAATCCTATTTTAATATCTTTTTCTTCTAAATCATCATATTGTAGATATTTTTCCATTAATTCATCATCTGCTTCAGCAGCAACTTCGACTAAATTCATATGCCATTTATTAGCGAGTTGTAATAAATCTTTTGGAATATCATAATATTTAAAAGTAATACCTTGATCATGTTCAGACCATCTTATAGCCTTCATTTTTACTAAATCTACTATACCTTGAAAATTTTCTTCAGAACCAATAGATAACTGAATCGGAACAGAAATAACATGAAGACGAGTGCTAATTTGATTAACAACTTTTAAAAAATCTGCTCCTGTTCGATCCATTTTATTAATAAATGCAATTCTTGGAATTTTATATTTATTAGCTTGTCTCCAAACTGTTTCTGATTGAGGTTGAACACCACCTACAGCACAATAAATCATTACTACTCCGTCTAATACACGCATAGATCGTTCAACTTCAATAGTAAAATCAACATGACCAGGAGTATCAATTATGTTAATTCTATGCGATAAAAATTGTTTAGCCATTCCGGACCAAAATGTAGTAGTAGCTGCTGAAGTAATAGTAATTCCTCTTTCTTGTTCTTGTACCATCCAATCCATGGTAGCTGCACCATCATGAACTTCACCTAATTTATGATTAACTCCAGTATAAAACAATATACGTTCAGTGGTAGTTGTTTTTCCTGCGTCAATATGTGCACTAATGCCAATATTTCTATATTGAGTAATAGGTGTTATACGTGCCATAAACATCCTCTAATTAATATATTTTAATACTTATTTACTAAAATATTTATTTAAATTACTTTAAAATACTAAATAATACTACCATCTATAATGTGCAAATGCTTTATTTGCATCAGCCATTTTATGTACTTCTTCTCGTTTACGAACTGCCGCTCCTTTATTTTCTAACGCATCTAATAATTCATTTGTTAAACGAATAGACATAGATCTATCTATACGTTTTCTTGCAGCATCAATGATCCATCGCATAGCTAAAGCATTTCTTCGAACAGGACGAACTTCTACAGGTACCTGGTATGTAGAACCACCTACACGACGTGATTTTACCTCTACTACTGGTTTTACATTATCCAAAGCTGCAATAAAAATATCTAATTCTTTTTTTTTTACTTTTATTGATAATTGATGTAAAGCTGAATAAACAATATTTTCTGCAATAGATTTTTTTCCATTAATCATTAATATATTTATAAATTTTGCTAATAATTCTGAAGAAAATTTAGGATCAGGTAAAATTTTCCGCTGTCCTATTATACGACGACGTGGCATAATATTTTTTCCTTAATAATTTATACTTTTAATTTTTTAACACCATACTTAGATCTACCTTTTTTACGATCTTTTACTCCTGAACAGTCTAAAGCACCTCTAATAACATGATAACGCACTCCAGGTAAATCTTTTACTCTTCCTCCACGAATTAAAATTACAGAATGTTCTTGTAAATTATGTCCTTCTCCCCCAATATATGCTGTTACTTCATGACCATTAGTTAAACGAACACGACATACCTTTCTTAATGCAGAATTTGGTTTTTTAGGTGTAGTAGTGTAAACTCTAGTACATACTCCTCTTTTTTGAGGACATTTAGATAAAGCTGGAACATTACTTTTTGTTACTTTTCGAACTCTAGAAAAACGAACTAACTGATTAATTGTTGACATATATAATCCATCATATTTTAAATAATAATTAATATTAGAAATATTTTATATTAAATTTATTAATTTTTAAAAAAATAATTAATAAATTACCAAGTAATACTTTTATTATGTCCAGCAGTTAATAAAACAAAAACACTATAATCTGTTATAATTAAGCTGTTTTTTTTTGCTATTTTTAATAAACCTCTTGCAAATAAATCATTTTTTAAAAAATATATTAAATTAAAATTTTTATATATTTTTTTAAAAATATCGTCCTTAACTATAGTACTTAATATTACTCCATCTTGAATACAAATTAAATCATCCAATGTAGTACTTAACATTAATAATGAAGGTATAGAGATAGAGTATGGAGAACTTATTAAAATATGTAACATATTATGTGTGTATCACCATTTCAAAATATAATCAAATGAATTAATTTTTCTTCTCAAACATATATTATTTAAAAATTTTACCGGTAATAAAAAATTATCATTTTCTTTTAAACCACGTTTATATGCTGAATATTTACAAAAAAAAAAATCTTTTATATCATATAATGACAAAATTTTAAAAGAAAGAGAATAATTATAAGAATTAATATATTCTGGTTTTTGATTTAAAAATAATTGTAAAACACCATCATCAATAAAAAATAGTGCAATTTTTTTAGTAGTTAAAGAACATGAAAGAACAACATCAAGACCTTCTTTACTAATAGAATTTCCATATGGTGAATTTGAAAAAATAAATGCGATAGATTTCATAAAATTTAATATAATAAAAAATTTAAAACTGTATAATACGATCATAATCATGAATTGAATAAGATAATTCACTTAAACTCATCCATTGAAATGAAGAAGAAAAAAAATTATATTTATATCCTAACTTTAAAGTTGATGTATGTGTATTAGATAATAATCCTCTTTTATAAGCAGCACTAGGACATACACATAGCTTAAAATTATATTTTTTTTTTAAATTGATCCATTCATTTAAAATATTAAATTCATTTTCTTCAGTAGGAATCATACAATTAGCATTATAAATACCAGAAGCGTAAAAAAAAACTTTTTTTACGCGATAATTTAATAAAAATAAAGATTTAGCAAACATATAAGCAGTAATAGAATTTTGCATGCTATATGGTGGCGCACAAACAAAAATTAAATAATTCATAAATAGCCATTTTTTTAAAAAAAATTTTTTTAAAAAATTATTTAAAATTTAAAACTAAATAAAATACTTATTTTAAGTAATAAATTTATATAAAATAATAATTAATTTTATCATAAAAAAATTATTTTTAATAAACAAAAAATACATTGTTTATATTTAAAAATTATTTTTATTAAAAAAATATTAAATTTTCATTATTTAAAAATCTTTATAATATTAAAAATCTATTTATATTAAATAATTATCTAATTTAAAAAACAATTTTAATTTTTTAAAAAAAATATTTAATATTAAAATCCTAATTTTTTATAAATTTTAAATAAATTTTTTAAACTATCATTTAATGCATATTTTTTTCCTAAATTAATAATATCAATTAAATAATCTTTATTTTTTCTAAAATAAAAATATGATTTTTGTATATTAGAAATTGTATCACATACAACATCTGATAAATTTTTTTTAAAAATTGAATATTTTGTATATTTAAATTCATTTTCTAAATTAAAAATTGTTTTTTTTGTAATTGATGAAAAAATTGATAATAAATTAGAAATACCAGGTTTTTTTCGAGTATCATATATAATTTTGGCTGATTTATCTGAATCAGTTAATGATTTTTGTAATTTTAAACGTATTAAATCAATATTATCTAATAAAAAAATTGTATTCTTTATATTGACATCTGATTTTGACATTTTTTTTTTCGGTTCTTGTAACGCCATTATTTTAGATCCAATAGATTTAATTAATATTTTAGGAATAACAAAAATATCTTTATATATACGATTAAAACGATATGCAATATTTTGTACTAATTCTAAATGTTGTTTTTGATCTAAACCGATAGAAACAAAATTTGTTTTATATAATAAAATATCTGCTGCCATTAAAACTGGATAACAAAATAATGCTAAATCAATTTCTTTATTATTTAATAATTCTTTTTTTTTTTTAAATTGAGTCATACGAGATAATTCCCCGAAATAAGTAAAATTACTCAAAATCCAATATAACTGACTATGTGTATGTACTTGAGATTGAACAAAAATAATACTTTTTTTAGGATTAACTCCACATGATAAATATAAAGCAACTAAATCAAGAATTTTGTCAAAAAATTTATATTTTTTACTTGCTTTTTGAATAGTATTAAGAGCATGTAAATCTGAAATACAAAAAAAACATTTATATTTTTTTTGTAAATTATACCAATTACACATTGTTCCACAGTAATTACCTAAAGTTAAACTACCTGAAGGTTGAATTCCAGTAAACATAATTTCTTTTTCTTTAGAAAACTTCATATATAAATCCTTAATAATATTTTATTATATATTTTAATTTTTAAAAAATAAAAATTAAAAAAAAATATTTTGAAAATTTTTTATTGTTTTTAAATAATTTTTAAAATTAAAAATTGCACTTCCAATTACTAAATAATCTGCTCCAGAATCAATAATTTTTAAAATATTTGATTGATTTACTCCACCATCTACAGATAATAAAATATTACTTTTTTTTTTATTAATTAAATAACGTATAGGTTTAATTTTTTTAAAGGTATTTTTTAAAAAAACTTGACCTCCAAAACCGGGATTAACAGCCATTACTAAAATTAAATCTAATTCTTTAATAATATAATCAAGACAATTTAAGGAAGTAGAGGGATTTAAAGCTAAACCAACGTTACATCCTATTTTTTTAATTAATGGTATAGTTCTAGGTAAAGGATTGGTTGTTTCAGGATGAATAGTAATAAATTTAACATTTAAATCAGCAAATAAAGGAATTAAAGAATCACCGGAAGAAGCCATTAAAGGAACATCAAAAAAAACGGGAATATTATTATTTTTAACAGATTTTAATATCATAGGACCAATAGTAAAATTTGGAACATAATGATTATCCATTAAATCAAAATGAATTAATTGACAACCAGCACGTAAAAGCTTATGTAATTCATTTCCTAAATAACAAAAATCTGCAGATAAAATTGATGGAATAATTAAAAATTTTTTCATTTATTTTCTCTAAAATATTTATTTATTATTTTTAACAAATTTTATTTTTAAAAATATTTTTTTCTCAAAAAATAGTATAAATATTAAATTTATATTTAATTTTATAAATTAAGAAAAAAACCTTCTTTCTTGACAAGCCGTAATAGAATCTAATAAAATATTTTCTTTAATAGAAGAAATTAATTTAACTTTTCCAATTGATACTGGTATGACAAGTCGAAGATTTTTATTTATAACCTTCTTATCTCTCATCATTAATTTTAAATAATCAAGAGGTAACATAGTACTAGGTCCTATAATAGGTAAACCAATGTTATTAAATATGTTAATGATGTTTAATAACTCTGATTTTTTTAAATATTTTAAATAAAAAGATAAATAAGATGACATAATGATTCCAACAGAAACTGCATTACCATGCAACCATTTTCCATAACCAGTAAAAGTTTCTATAGCATGCGCAAAACTATGACCTAAATTTAAAAACACTCGATTACCAATTTCTTTTTCATCATTCTCAATAATTTTAACTTTTAACTCACAACATTTTTTAATACAATATAATAATTCTTTTTTTTGTAAATTTAATACTTTAAATAAATTATTTTCTAACCAAATAAAGAAAATTTTATCAAAAACAATTGCATATTTAATAATTTCTGCGATTCCTGAAAGTAATTCTTTTTTAGGTAAAGTTGATAAAAATTTTATATCTATAAATACTCCCTTTGGTTGCCAAAAAGAACCAATCATATTTTTACCTAAAATATGATTTACTCCTGTTTTTCCACCAATTGATGCATCTACTTGAGATAATAAAGTAGTTGGAATTTGAAAAAAATTTACACCTCTTTGAAATATAGAAGCAACGAATCCAGTAATATCGCCAATAACTCCTCCACCAAGAGCTATTAAATTTAGATCTCTACCATATAAATTATTTAATAAAAATGAAATAATTTTCTCTACTTCATATAAATTTTTATAATTTTCCCCATCATTAATAGAAAAATAATGAATTTTATTCAAGATTTTATAAAAATATTGATTTTTATTCTTTAAAATTTTTTTTTCTATTTTTTTATTTGTAATTAATACATTATTTTTATTTTTTAGAAAAATTGATGATATAAACATATTATTGAATATATATTCACCAATATATATATTATAACTATAATTATTTAAATTAACATGTATTGTTTCTATCATAATAAACTCAGTTTTAATATAATTTAAGAAATTTAATATTTTTAATATTAGTATTTTTTTTAAATAAAATTTAAATTTGAAATATAACTTAAAATTTTGGATAGAATAAATTTTACTTTTTTATTACTAGTATCTACTATAAAATTAGATATACTTCTATATAATGGATCTCGAATTTTAAATAATTGACTTAATAATTTTTTATTTTTATTAATATTATTTGATAATAATGGTCTATTTTTATCTATATTCGTTCTAATTAATTGTTCATCAATAGAAGTACGTAAATAAATTACAAAACCTCTATTAATTAAAAAATTTCTTGATTTTAATGATAAAATAGATCCTCCACCAGTAGCTAATACTACACCAAATTTATTAGTTAATTTATTAATCATCTTTTCTTCTCTAATACGAAATTTTGATTCGCCTTCAACATCAAAAATCCAATCTATATTTGCCCCAGCTTTTCTCTCAATTTCGATATCAGAATCATAAAATTTCATGTTTAATTGTTTAGCTAAAAAACGTCCAATAGTACTTTTTCCTGCACCCATTGGCCCTACTAAAAAAATATTTTTTTTTTTTTTTATATACATATAAATATTCCTAGAACAAAAAAATAATGATATATTTTATAATATTTTTATGTAAAAAATATTTTTAAAAATATTAATAATATCAAATATATTAAATATTAATTATATTATAATAAAAAAATTTAACAAATTAATATAAATGTTGATTTTAAAAATATTTTTTTATATCATAAAAAAAATTATATAAAATGGTGAGATGTCCGAGTGGTTTAAGGAGCATGTTTGGAAAATATGTATACTAAAAATAGTATCAAGGGTTCGAATCCCTTTCTCACCATAAAATTTAAATAATTACATTTTAATTATATAAATAATAATTTATATTTTTATAAATTTTAATTTTTTTAAAAAAAATATACATATTAATAATATGAATGTTTTCCGGAAATATGATGAGTAACATCTTCTACACTAGAAATTTCAGGAAAATTCTTAATTAGTTTTTTTTCAATTCCTTTTTTTAAGGTTATATCTATCATAGAACAACCATTACAACCTCCAGAAAATTTTAAAAAAACTACACCAGAATCAGTAATATCATATAAAGCAACAGAACCACCATGCAATAATAATTTTGGATTTATTTGAGTAGTCAAAAAATTTTTTATACTATTTTGTAATTGAGAAAAATTTTTTGATTTATTTAATATTTTTGCATATGGTGCTTTTAATGTTATCTTGGTACCTAAATCATTTTTTACCAAATCAATAATAGAATCTTTCAAAAAAGGAAGCATTAATTTATGTATATACACATCAAAAAAATCGAAAGAAAACTTATGATCATTTTTTTTGTCTATATCATTCATGTCACAATATGCCATACCACATTCAGCATACATAGTTCCAGGAGAATCTACAAAAATTCTAATATTAGTTCCCAATTCTTGTTTTGATAATAACTTAATAATATATTTTTTTGCTTTTTTAGAAATTTTTATCATAGAAACTCTCTATATAATATGTTATTATTATTTTTAAAAAAATAAATTTATATAAAAAATTATATTTATATCATTTTACAAATTTTATATATGAATCAAAAAAAAAAAATTAATTTATTTACTATTGAAAAAGGAAAAATTCACTTAGTATTTTTTCATGGTTGGGGATTAAATTCTCTTATATGGAAAAAAATTATTCCAATTTTAAAAAAAAAATTTACTCTGTATTTTCTTGATTTTCCAGGATATGGTAAAAATATTGATTTTCCAATAATGAATTTTAATCAATTATCTGATTATTTATTTAAAAAAATAAAAAAAAAAGTTATTTTAATAGGTTGGTCTTTAGGTGGACAATTTGCACATTATTTAAGTTTCAAATATCCAAATTTTATTTTAGCTGTTATTTATATAACTTATACACCATTTTTTATGAAAAAAAAAAGAAAAAAGAAAAAAATATTTAAAAAAATAAAAAATGATATAATTTTAAATTATAAAAAATTTTTATATGATTTTATTAATCTACATATTTTATATAAAAAAAAAAAAAATCTTTTATATTTTAAAAAAAAATTTTCTTTTTTAAAAAAATATCCTAATCCAAAAAAAGAAGCAATTGAAATAGGATATAAATGGTTAACTAAAATTGATCAAAGAAAAAAAATACTATCTAAAAATATCCCTACATTAAAAATATATGGTGAATTAGATAATCTTATATCAATTAGAATATATAAAAAATCAAATAATTTAAATAATTTAAATAAAATTAAAAAAAATTATTATTATATAATTCCTAAAGCTAGACATGCACCATTTTTATCTCATCCTAAGATTTTTTGCAAAATAATTAATAAATTTATCAAAAAATTATAAAATAATATACCAAAATATAGTAATTAAAAAAAATTATTTACTGCAATATCAAAAAGGAATATCTTCATCATCAAAATCAATTTTAGATGTAGAATCTACTAAATGAGATTTTTGTTGTTGATATTCATTTTTTAATAAATTATCATCAGACAATTTTTTTTTATGTATACTTCTAGATGTATTTTTATCATTTAAAAAATCATCTTGAGAATTTTTAACTGAAGATTTAAAAGAATTATTAGTATTACGAGATCCTAACATTTGCATAGAACCAGTAACACTAACCACTATCTCCGTAGTATAACGATCTAATCCATTTTGATCTTTCCATTTACGTGTTTGTAATGATCCTTCTATATAAACTTGTGAGCCTTTTTTTAAATATTGACCGGAAATTTCAGCAATTTTACCAAATAAAACAACTCGATGCCATTCGGTTTTTTCTTTATTTTCACCCGTATGTTTATCTTTCCATGTATCTGACGTAGCTAAAGTAATATTAACTACAGTACCACCATTAGGCATATACCGTATATCAGGATCCTGCCCTAAATAACCAATTAAAATAACTTTATTTACACCTCTACTTGCCATACTTTTAATCCAAATTTTATTAATATAAAAAATATAATTAATAAAAATTATATCATAAAATTAAATTATTAAATAACTTTTAATATTCTAATTTAATTAAATTGATATTAATATTAAAATATTAAATACACTTTTTTTTTATATATTAATTTTTATATTTTAATAAAATTAAAAATTTAAATTTATTTAAAAATAAAAAATATGATATTCTTATATATTATAAATATATTATATCATATTCACTATATTAAAATTAATAATATTAAAATGAAAAAAAAATATTCAAATAAATTCTCAGTTGCTCCAATGTTTAAATATACTGATCAACATTGCTTATATTTTTATAGACAACTAACAAAAAAAACATTTTTGTATACAGAAATGATAACTATACAAAAAATGTTATTTTCTAAAAAATTATTTAAAAAAAAACAAATCAAAAAAAATAATCCTATAGCAATACAATTAGCAGGAAATAACCCACTATTTCTTTCATTATGTGCAAAAAAAGCATATTTTCTAGGATTTAAAGAAATAAATTTAAATATTGGTTGTCCATCTAAAAAAGCTAAATCTGGAAATTTTGGTATATATTTAATGAATAATCCTATTTTAGTATATAATTTAATTAAAGCTATATATTTAACTGTACCTATACAAATTAGTATAAAAATTAGATTAGGTACTAATGAAAATAAAAATTATAGATTTCTTAAAAATTTTATTCAATTAGTTTCAAAAAATAATTACTGTATAAAATATATTATACATGCAAGAATTGCTAATTTGCAAATAAATAGTCCAAAAAAAAATCGAAATATTCCGTTACTAAATTATTCATATGTGTATAAAATAAAAAAAGATTTTCCACATTTAATAATTATTATTAATGGAGGGATAAAAACAATTAATGAAATTAATGAACATTTAAAAAATGTTGATGGAGTAATGATGGGAAGGGAAATATATAAAAATCCATTATTTTTAAGAAAAATTGATAAAAAGATTTTTTTTCAAAAAAAACAAATAAAAATAAAAAAATTCATAAAAAAAATGTCAAATTATATTAAAAAAAAAATTATTAAAGGTGTTCCTGCAATAAAAATTATAAAACATATGCTAAACATTTTTTATAAACTACCACAAGCAAAAAAATGGAAACATGAATTAATACAAAAAACAATTTATAAAAATCAAATAGATGATATATTTAATAAAATACATAAATTATTTGATAAAAAATTTTAATCTTAATTATTTAAAATTTAAAAAATAAAAAATCACTTAAATATTATAAGAAAATATTTAAAAAAATTAAATCAAAAAAAAAAAATTTTAAAAATATTTGTATTATTCTAAACTTTACATTTTCTACATATTACTATTATTTTAAATTTTTTAAAATATCTGAAATATATAATTTTTATTAAATATAAAAATTTTTATAAAATATCAATTTTAAATGCCAAAAAAATTATTTTATATAATAATTTTATATATATTTTAAAAATTTATATAAGAGAATCAATTATTTATGATAGAATCAATAATAAATAAAAAAACAGAACTCAAAATACCTCCATATTCACTAGAAGCTGAACAATCAGTGTTAGGAGGATTAATGTTAGATAATCAAAAATGGGATATAATTTCTGAATATATTGTTATGGAAGATTTTTATAATCGACAACATCAGTTAATATTTTGTGAAATGAAATATCTAATTGAAAAAGGATCTCCCATAGATTTAATCACATTATCAGAACCATTAGAACAAAAAGGAGAATTAAATAATGTTGGGAGATTTTCTTATTTAGCTGAAATTTCAAAAAACACACCAAGTATTACAAATATATTAGCATATGCAGAAATTATTAGAGAAAGAGCTATTATTAGAGAAATTATTTTAACAGCAAATAATATAGCAAATGCAGGGTATTACCCAAAAGGAAGAAAAAGTACGGAATTATTAGACTATGCTGAATCTAGTATTTTTAAAATTTCAGAAATACGTTCAAAAAATAATAATGGACCTAAAAATATAGAAACAATTCTTGATTCAACTATTCAATCTATTGAAAAACTTATTAAACAGCCAAATAATGGAATTACGGGATTAAATACTGGATATCATGATTTAAATAAAAAAACATCTGGATTACAACAATCTGATTTAATAATAATTGCTGCAAGACCATCCATGGGAAAAACTACATTTGCTATGAATTTATGTGAAAACACAGCTATGTTATATAAAAAACCAATTTTAATATTTAGTTTAGAAATGCCTGGAGAGCAAATTATGATTCGTATGTTGGCTTCATTATCACGTGTTAATCAATCAAAAATTCGAACAGGAAAATTAAATAATGAAGAATGGAGTCGAATATCTAGTACTATGCAAATTTTATTAAAAAAAAAAAATATTTATATTGATGATTCTTCAGGTCTTACACCTAATGAAGTTCGTTCACGTTCACGGAAAATATATCGTGAAAATAATGGACTAAGTTTAATTATGATAGATTATCTTCAATTAATTAAAATACCATCATTATCAGGAAATAGAACCTTAGAAATGCAGAATTTCAGAACATTAAAATCATTAGCAAAAGAATTAAATATTCCAATTATTGCTTTGTCTCAATTAAATAGATCATTGGAACAAAGATCAGATAAAAGACCGGTAAATTCAGATTTAAGAGAATCTGGTTCATTAGAACAAGATGCAGATTTAATCCTATTTATTTATAGAGATGAATTATATCATGAAAATAGTGAATTAAAAGGAATTGCTGAAATTATTATTGGTAAACAAAGAAATGGTCCAACTGGAACAATACGATTAATATTCAATGGTCAATGGTCTAGATTTGATAATTACGCTCATACGAAATATCATTGTTAATAAAAATAAAAAAGCATTTATATTGAATAATAATATTAATATAAGTAAAATACTTATATAAAAATATAAAAAACTAATTATATAAACTATCAATTATTTTAAAAATTTTTATTATATTTTTAAAATACTATTTTGTATTTATAAATTTTATGTATGTTAATTAATAATTTTAAAAATTTTTCTATCATTATATTAATAATGTAATAAATATATAATATATTTATTATATAATGATAGATTAAATTATATTAAAATAATAATGATATAAATTTACTATATAAAAATTATATAATAATAAAATATATACTAAAAATATACATAAATTTTATAAAATAAATACTTTCTTACATTAAAAAATGATTATTTTATGTTTTGATTATGGAATTAAAATTATTGGTATTGCTATTGCTGAAACAAAATTAAATTATTCAACACCTATAAAATCTATTTTTAATAATAAAAAAAAAAATTTTTGGAATCAAATTAACATAATAATTAATATGTGGAAGCCAAAATATATTGTTATAGGATATCCTTATAAAATAAAAAAAAAAATCAATAAAAAAATAAAAAAATTTGCTAAAGAAATAAAAAAAAAATTTAAAATAAATTTTTTTTTATGTGATGAAAATTATTCAACTACAGAAGCTTTATTATTCTTAAAAGAAAAAAAAAAAAAAAAAAAATATTGCTTACATTCAATATCAGCTAAAATAATTCTTGACAGCTGGATAAGAAAAAACATATAAAAAATTTATAAAAATTTATTATTTATTGTATATCAACTATTATTTATATTGAACTAATTAAAAATGAATAAAAAAAAAATATATAAATTACCACCAATCAGTTTATATATCCATATACCCTGGTGTATAAAAAAATGTCCATATTGTGATTTTCATTCATATAAAAAATCTAAAAAAATATTTGAAAAAAAATATATAAAAAACTTATTTCAAGATTTTAAAAATGATAAAAAAAAAATTTCAAAAAGAAAAATTTTATCTGTATTTATAGGAGGTGGAACACCTAGTTTATTAAAATTATCTTCTATAAAATATTTTATAAAAAAAATAAAAAAAAAAATAATAAAATCTAAAAAAACAGAAATAACCATAGAAATAAATCCAGATACAATAAATTCTAATCAATTAATAAAATATTATAATTTTGGAATTAATAGAACATCTATAGGAGTTCAAACTTTAAATAATAATTTACTAAAAAAAATTGAAAGAACTCATAATAAAAAAAAAACAATAAAACTAATAAAATCAACAAATAAAATAAAAAACAGAAATTTAAATATTGATATTATATACGGATTACCAGAACAATCTATTCAAGATTCTTTAAATGATTTAAAAATAATTATAAATTTTAAACCCGAACATATTTCATGGTATTTATTAGATATAGAACCTAATACACCATTTTATACAAAAAATATTAAATTACCATCTCTTAAAAAAACAAGAAAAATGCAAAAATTAGGAAAAGAATTATTAATAAAATCAGGATATCAACAATATGAAATATCTTCTTTTGCAAGAAAAAAAAAATATAGATGTATACATAATTTAAATTACTGGAATTTTGGAGATTACATTGGTATTGGGTGTGGTGCACATGGAAAAATAACTAAAAAAAACAAAGATATTGTAAGAACAATCAAAACTAAACAAGATAGTCAATATATAAAAAAAAAATATATACAAAAAAAATATATAGTTTCTAAAAAAGATATTCCATTTGAATTTTTTTTAAATAAATTTAGATTATTGAAACCTATATTACATCAAGATTTTGAAAATACAACAAATATAAAAAAAAGAAAAATAAAAAAAAAAATTTCTATAGCTGAAAAACATGGATTTTTACAAACAAAAAAAAAATCATGGATTATTACTAAACATGGAAAAAAAAAACTAAATTCTTTATTATCAATTTTTTTAAAATAAATCAAAATTTAAAAAATTTCTATTTTTATATAAAATTAATATTTTATTTAAAAAACAATCATGTTATTTCTTCAAAAAATGTTTTATAAATAATTAAATATTAATTTAATTATTAAATATTTAAATAAATATGAATTTTTTTATTTGTATAATTTAATATCTATAAAAATTTATCAATAATAAATATTAGGTATACTATGTTCTTTTCACAAAAAATACTTAACTGGTACCATTTTAATGGAAGAAAAAACTTACCTTGGCAAAAAAAAAATATCTATTATATTTGGATATCTGAAATTATGTTACAGCAAACACGTGTTCAAACTGTAATTCCATATTTTCAAAAATTTAAAAAAAAATTTCCTACAATAAAAAAATTAGCTGATTCTAACATTAATAAAGTATTATATTTATGGAGCGGATTAGGATATTATCAAAGAGCACATAATCTGCATAAAACAGCAAAAATAATAAAAAAAAAATATTATGGAATATTTCCTACAAATATAAATGAGATAATAAAATTACCTGGAATCGGAAGATCAACTGCTGGTGCAATTTTATCATTTACCTATAATTATAGATATGCTATTTTAGATAGCAATATAAAAAGAGTATTAATTAGATTTCATTTAATAAATATTAATAATTTTAAAAAAAATCAATTAGAAAATAAATTATGGAATATTATTGATCAATACATTCCATTACATAATGCTAGAAAATTTAATCAAGCTATGATGGATTTAGGTTCCTTAATTTGCAAAAATAAAAATCCAAATTGTTTTTCTTGTCCATTAAAAAATAATTGCAATTTTTTTAAAAAAAAAATTATTTTTTTTAAAAAAAAAGAAAAAAAAAAAAAAATTGGTATATTTTTTTCAATTATAAAATATAAAAATTCAGTAATTTTAATAAAACAAAAAAATATTTCTATATGGAAAGGATTATTCTATTTTCCGTTAATAACTTTTAAAATATCAAAAAAAAAATGGGAAAAAATAAAAAAAAAAAATACTTCTAAAACAAAAAAATTATTTTTTACACATTGTTTAAGTCATATAAAATTATTTATTATTTGGCAAATTATTAGAGTTAAAAAAAAAAAAAACTATAAAGAAAAAATATGGATGAATATAAATTCAAAAAAAAAAATAGGAATACCTACTCCAATAAAAAAAATATTATTACAATTAAAAAAAAAAAAAAAAAATGAAAAAAAAACGTAAAATTTTTTGTTCTTTTTTAAAAAAAGAAACGGAAGGATTAGAATATCAATTTTTTCCTGGAAAAATTGGACAACAAATTTATGAACAAATATCTAAAAAAGCATGGAATATATGGCTAGAAAAACAAACAAAAATAATAAATGAAAAAAAATTAAATATGTTTATTGAAAAAGATAGAATATTTTTAGAAAAAAAAATGAAAAATTTTTTTTTCAAAAAAAAAAAAAATTAAATTAAATTATTTATATAATTAATATTTCTTTTTATATATTTAAATAAATCTTCCAGTAGAATAAAATTCTTATCATTTTTATTAAATTTTAATTGAAATTTTTTAATCTTTTCAAAATATTCTTCTAATTTAATAAAATTAATTTTATTTTTACAATAAAATTGCCATTTTTTTATTTCATTAAAATTTAATAATTTAATAAAATTTCTTGCTTTTAAACGAAAAAATAATTTTTTAATTCTGTTATCTAAAAAATTAGCACTCCAGCCCATCCATTTTTTAGGTTCATTTTTATGAATAAAAGATAATAAACAACGATCAGAATTTAAAAAAAAATTATTATATAACATTAAATCAATATCATTTATTTTTTCTTTTTTCTTATATGAAAAACACGATATAATCCAATTTTTTATTAAAAAATTATTTTTTAATAAAAAAAAATTTTTTTGACATTTTAAATAATCAATATTTAATCTAATACAATGTTTCAAGGAAACTGAATTATAAGAAAAAAAAAGAGGTGATTTGCTTATTGAAACAACTTTAATACCAACATTAAATAATTTTTTTATTGAAATTAAACATGTAGAATATTTTTTATATAAATTAAATATTTTTTTAAAATCACTAGATAAATCAAAAATAACTATATTATTCTTATATAAAGGATGTAAACCAATATACATTATACAACCAAAATTATAATTAATAGATCCGAAAAAACTAGAAATATAAAAAAATGGTTTATTTATATTATTCAATAAAAAAGAAGATATATATTTTTTTTTAGAAATCATATATAAATATAAAAAAAAATTTTTATATTTAGAAAATAAATATTTTGTAATTAAAAAAGTTGCATATACATCAGAATATGCATCATGAATATGAATATGTTTGATATTATTAACTAACGTAATATCAGATAATTTAAAACTAACTGTTCCATTACTATTATAATACCAACACATAGATTTTGGTAAAAAAATATAAAACGCACGTAAAATATTTAATATATCCCAACTAAAATTATTATTTTTCCAACTCCATTCATAAGGATCAAATAAATTTCTATAAAAAATATTACGAGTAATTAAATTATCAAAATTAATATTATTATATCCAATAATACATATATTTTTTTGTGAAAAAATATCATGTATTTTTTTAGAAAGAAAATACTCATTTAAACCATATTTATAAGTATACTGAGGTAAAATTTTTGTAATTAAAATAGCTTCTGGATCAGGTAAATAATCAATAGGGGGGTAGCAAAATAAAATGGTTTTTTTTATAATATAAGAAAATTTATTATCTGTTTCAATACTACAAAATTGAGAAACTTTATCTAAAGCAACGTTTTTTCCGAAAGTTTCATAATCATAAAATATAATTTTTTTTTTTGAAAAATATTCACAAATTTTTTATTATCCTTAATATCAAGAAATATTAACTAAGTAACTTATAATAAAATTACATATAATATTTTTTCTCCCCCGACTGGACTCGAACCAGTGACATACGGATTAACAGTCCGCCGTTCTACCAACTGAACTACAGAGGAATAAATAATTATATATCACGTAAAAATTTTTATGTCAACAAAAATATTATTTTTTAGTAGAAAAAAAAAAAAAAGATTAATTTATATAATTTTTATAAAAAAAACATAGATAAGTATGTAAATTTGTTTTATAATATATTTTAAATTAAAAAATATTTTTTATAAAAAATAAAGGCCTTTTAGCTCAGTGGTTAGAGCAAACGACTCATAATCGTTAGGTCGCTGGTTCAAATCCAGCAAGGGCCATATTATTATGTTTTTCATATATAAATATTTATTATTAATAATATATATATCCTTATTTCATAAATATTTTATATTAAATTTTATTTTTATAAATATATAAATTTAATTTTTTTATTTGAAAAAATAAATACTTTTGCAATTTTATCTCCAGGTTTAATACAAATTTTTTTTTTACTACAATTCCAAAAAGAAATCTTTAATTCTCCAGGATTAAAAAAATTTATAAAATTATAAAAATTTCCTAAAACTATTTTTTTATTATTTTTACATTTAAAAAAAGATTTAATATTAATATTAATATTATTTTTAAATATATATAATAATATTCCAGTTGGAATTAAAAAAGTTTGATTAATATCAATATATATTTTTTTTTTTATACATGCTCGTAAAAAAAAACCTGATATATCACCAGATATAATTTCAGGAAATGGAAAAACAGTACCAATTCTGGTATCAAAAATTTTAACATTAATATTTAATTTTTTCATACTTATTTAAAAAAAAATTTTAAATTAAAAAATCTATTTTGATAGAATAACTACTTTAAATTCTGTAGAAATATTTTTATATGGTGTAAATAAAACTGTATGAGACCCCAAATAATGTAATAAACCATTAGGTAATTTAATTTCATTTTTTTTAATCAATAATCCAAGAGAAATTAATTGTTTTGAAATATCTTTTACACCAATAGAACCAAAAATTTTTCTTTTTTTACTAGATTTCATAAAAAAAATAATAGCTCCAATAAGTTTAATAGCTTTAATTCTACTATTAGCATAATCAATTTTTTTAGCTTCTTGTTGTTCTTCAAAAAGTCGTTTTTTTTCAAAAATTTTAATATTTTCTGAAGTAGCTAATAATGCTTTTTCAAGAGGTATCAAATAATTTCTTGCATATCCATTTTTTACAGTAATTAATTGACCCTTTTTACCTAATTTTTCTAATGCATGTAATAGAATTACTTTCATAATATATAAACCTTAAAAATCAAATATTTTAATAAAAAAGTCATTAAAATTAATTATTTACTTATGTTGATCAGTATAAGGTATAAATCCAAGAAAACGAGCTATTTTAATAGCACGAGATAATTGTCTTTGATATTTTGCTTTAGTTCCAGTAATCCTACTAGGAACTATTTTTCCATTTTCAGTAATATAATTTTTTAATATCATAATATCTTTATAATCTATTTTTTTAATACCTTCAGCAGTAAATCTACAAAATTTTCTACGACGAAAGTAACGAACCATAATATTAATTTCCTGATTAAAATAATAATATTAATTTTTAATATAAAAAAAAATTAAATTATTTTTTTTTTATATTTTTATTTATTTTTATTACAGAAGAATTTAATTCTTTTTTATTTTCTTCTTTATTTTTAAGAATAGGAGAAATCTTTTTGTGTGCCTTAGTACGAGTAAGAATAAAATATCGAATAATATTTATATTAAATTTAAAACTATTTTCTAATTCTTTAATACATTCACTAGATACTTCTATGTTCATCAAAAAATAATGTGCTTTTTTTAAATTTTTAATAGTATAAGATAATGATCGTTTTCCCCAATCTTCAAAACGATGTATAATTCCTTTATACATATGTATTAATTTATTGTATTCTTCAATAATGATAAAAATTTTCTTGTTTTTTTCCGGATTAATCATCAAAATTATTTCATAATGACGCACAAATAAAACTCCTTTAAAATAAATATACCTAAAAACATCTATTTTAAATAAACATAAAAACCATTTTTATTTAAATGTTTATTAAAAATTTTAATTCTTAAATTATATCATTAATATATTACTTTTTATAAAAAAAAATATATTTTTTAAAAAATAATTTATAAATTTAAAATTTTTAAAAGAATACCCAACTATTTCATTTTATAAATTTCTATTTAATATTTTATATATTTTAGTAATTAATAAATCTTTTTTATTGTCTTTAATAAAAATAATATTTGGCCATTTTTTCAACCATGTTAATTGATGTTTTACTAATTTATGAGTAGATTTAATTGTTTCTTTAATCATTTGAAAATATGTATATTTATTTTTTAAATATAATAACATTTGTTTATAACCAATACTATTCATTGATGGTAATTTCGGATCTAAAAATTTCTGATTATATAAATTTTGTACTTCTTTTTTAAATCCACTTTTTAACATAAAAAAAAATCTTTTTTCTATTTTTTTATATAAATGCTCTTTATTATCTGGAATTAAACCAAACTGAAAAACTTTATATGGTAATTTATTATGAAAAAATTTAATTAATTCACTTAATGGAAAACCACCAGATACAAAAAAAACTTCAACTGCTCTTAAAACACGTTGAACATCATTAATATGAATTTTTTTACTAGAAATCGGATCTATTTTTTTTAATAAATTAAATAAATTTTTTTTTTTTTTTAAACAAATATTTTTAAATATATATTTTCTAATTATAGAATTAGAAGGAGGTAAATTAGCAAATCCGTTTAATAAAATTTTAAAATATAACATGGTACCACCCACCAATAGGGGAATTTTTCCAGATTTTAATATATTTTTTATTTCTTTTAAAACATCATTATAAAAATTTATTACAGTATAAATATTTTTAGGTTTTACAATATTAACTAATTTATAAGAAAAATTTTTTAAATCAGATTTATTTGGTTTATCAGTACCAATATTTAATCCTTTATATACTAATTTAGAATCTACACTAATTAATTCTATTAAAGGAAATTTTTTTTTAATTTCTAAAGCTAATGAACTTTTACCTATTGCTGTAGGACCCATTAAGAAAAACAAAAATTTTTTTTTATTCATATCTTTATATATTCTTTTAATACTGAATATTTATTAAGTATTTTAAAAATTAATTAATAATTTAATTAAAATTTAATTATTAATTAATATTTTATTAATTTAAAAAATATTATTAATTAATAATTATTATATATTATATATTATAAAATAATTATAGAATTAAATTCTATTCCAATATTTATATAAATTAATCAAACCTATAGTAGAACAATCATAAACATTTATTTTTTTTTTTTTAAATAAATTATTATAAATATTATTTGCTACAGTTTTTCCTAATTCTACTCCCCATTGATCAAAACTAAAAATATTTAAAATAACACCTTGAACAAAAATTTTATGTTCATATAAAGCTATTAAAGACCCTAAAGAAATAGGAGTAATTTTTTTTAAAAAAATTGAATTACTAGGTTTGTTGCCAAAATAAGTTTTATGAGAAAAAATAAAATTTTCTGAAGAATATTTTAAATTCATATTCATAATATCTTTATTAATATTTCCAAATGCTAAAGAAGCTGTTTGTGCTAAGAAATTTGATAATAGTTTTTTATGATGATCATTAATCAAATTATGACTAATTGCTGGAATTATAAAATCACATGGAACCATTGTAGTTCCTTGATGTAAAAGCTGAAAAAATGAATGTTGTCCATTAGTACCTGTACTACCCCAAATGATAGGACAAGTATTCCAAGTAACTAATTTTCCATTACGATCAATAGATTTACCATTAGATTCCATATAACTTTGTTGTAAATATTCTGGTAAAACATGCAAATATTTATCATACGGAAATATAGCCTCTGTTTCTGTATTAAAAAAATTAGTATACCAAATACTAATTAAAGCTAATATAATAGGAATATTTTTAGAAATCTTTGTATGTAAAAAATGTTGATCCATTAAATATGCGCCGTATAATAATGATTCAAAATTCTTAAAACCTATTGATAAAACAATAGATAATCCGGAAGAAGACCATAAAGAATATCGACCACCTACCCAATCCCAAAATTTAAAAATATTTTCATATTTTATCCCAAAATTTATAGCAGTTTTTATATTTTCACATAAAGCAAAAAAATGTTTAGAAAAATATTTTTTATAATTTGTTTTTAAAATACACCATTTTTTTAAATAATTTGCATTACTAATTGTTTCATCTGTGGAAAAAGATTTAGAAGCTATTAAAAATATAGTAGTTTCTAAATTAATTTTTTTTAATACTTCAGAAATTTCTGTACCATCTATATTCGAAATATAATGAATATTTAAATGATTTTTATAAATTTTTAATGCTTCAGTAATCATATAAGGACCTAAATAAGAACCACCTATTCCAATATTAACTACGTCAGAAATAGATTTTCCAGTAAAACCTTTCCAAGATCCATCAATGATTGATTCAGAAAAACATTTTATCTTTTTTAATTCTATTTGAATTTCATTCATAATATCAATATTATTTAAAATAATTTTATTATTTAATCGATTACGTAAAGCTACATGTAAAACTGGACGATTTTCTGTTTTATTAATTATTTTTCCTAAAAACATATTTTTTATAGCATCATCTAAATAACATTCTTGGGCTAATTGAAACAAAAGTTTTAATGTTTGAGAAGAAATTCTATTTTTCGAAAAATCTATTAACATAAAATCTTTAAAAAAAACAGAAAAATTTGCAAATCTATTTTTATCTAAACAAAAAAAATCTTTTATATAAATATTTTTAACATCAAAAAAATGATTTTGTAATTTTTTCCATGCATGTGTTTTCATAGGATTAATATTTTTCATAATCTACCTCTCTTAGTTTTAAATTATTTTTACAACTAACTAAACTTCATATATAATAAATATAAAAATTTTTTATATTTATTAAATAAAATAATTAATTTTAAATTTAAATTACTTATTTATTAAAAATAAATATCATTTAAAAATAAATATACTTTTAAAATATAAAAATGAACCAAAAAAATGAAAATCTAATTTGGGTTGATTTAGAAACGACAGGATTAAACCCAAAAATCCATAAAATTATAGAAATTTCTACCATTATTACAGATAAAAATTTAAATATTTTAGAAATCGGACCTAATATTATTATTTTTCAAAAAAAAGAATTTTTAAGAAAAATATGTCATAATTTTTTCCAAATACATAAAAAAAATGGATTAATGAAAGAAATTAAAAATAGTAAAGAAGATGAAAAAAGCGCAGAAAAAAAAACACTAAAATTTTTAAAAAAGTGGATTCCAAAAAATATTTCTCCTATATGTGGAAATACTATTTCCTTAGATAGGAATTTTCTATTATATCATATGCCAAAATTAAAATCATATTTTTACTATAGAAACATAGATGTAAGTTCTATTAATGAATTAATAAAACGATGGAAACCTAAAATTTTAAATAAAATTAAAAAAAAAAAAAATCATCGAACAAAATCAGATTTAATTGAATCAATACAAGAATTAAAATTCTATAAAGAAAATATCTTTATATTATAAATAATATTTTATTAATTAAATAATAACAAATACTATTAAAATATTTCTTGCAAAAAAAAAAAAATTTTTATATAATTAAAATAATAGTTTATTGCGGGAATAGCTCAGTTGGTAGAGCACAACCTTGCCAAGGTTGGGGTCGCGAGTTCGAATCTCGTTTCCCGCTTAAAATTATTAATATATAACTATTCAAAAATCAAATAAAAAATGTAATTTTTAATTTATTTTTAATAATTATATTTATATTTTATTAAAAAAAATTTTAAATCTTTCATATTTTAAAAATTAAAAGATAAATAATTTAATTTTAAATAAATATCCTTATTTTCTAAATATAATATATGTATATTATATACATTTTTTAAAAAAAAATATTCTTATATTTATATTTCAGAAAAATTAAAACGCTTCTTAAATCTTTGTATACGTCCTTTTTTATTCATTGTTCTTTGTTTACCAGTATAAAAAGGATGACATTGAGAACATACATCTAAAGACATATCACTACTTTTTGTAGAAAAAATCGGAATTGTATATCCACATGAACAAGTAGCAAAAATTTTTTTATATTCAGGATGAATATTTTTTTTCATTACATATTCTCTAATTAAAATACTACATACTAGATTAAATAAAAATTGAATTTCTTTAAAAAATTTAATTTATAAAATAAATTTAAAAAATATTATTTTTAATACTTTATATTATATATAATATATGCAATATTTTTTAAAATCAATATTTTATTGAATAAAATATATATACATTTTGTACAATTATTTCTTTAAAATAAAAAGAATATATTTAAAAAGGTTGTTTATGACTACTATATTAAGTGTGAGAGTACAAGGAAAAGTAGTTATTGGTGGGGATGGACAAGCTACTTTCGGACATACTGTTATGAAAAGCAACGTAAAGAAAGTTCGTTCAATTTATAAAAATCAAGTTATTGCTGGTTTTGCTGGAGGAACAGCCGATGCTTTTACTTTATTTGAATTATTTGAAAAAAAACTAGAAAAATATCAAGGACAATTACAACGATCTGCAATAGAATTAGCGAAAGATTGGAGAACTGATCGTTTATTAAGAAAACTTGAAGCGCTATTAGCAGTGGCAGACAAAAAAAATTCTTTAATTATTACAGGAACTGGTGATGTAATACAACCTGAAAATGATATTATTGCTATAGGTTCCGGAGGACCATATGCTCAAGCAGCAGCTTATGCTTATGCTTTAGTATATAATACAAATTTAAAAGCATCGAATATAGTAAAAAAATCACTGCAAATCGCTTCAAACATTTGTATCTACACTAACCAATCATTTACTATAAAAGAAATAAAATCAGAAAAGTAATAAGGATACTTACATGTCAGAAATGACTCCAAGAAAAATTGTAAAAGAACTAAACAAATACATTATTGGACAAAATAATGCTAAACGTGCAGTAGCTATTGCTTTAAGAAATCGATGGAGAAGAATGCAATTAAATTCAGAATTACGTAATGAAATTACTCCTAAAAATATTTTAATGATCGGACCTACAGGAGTAGGTAAAACAGAAATTGCACGTAGACTAGCAAAACTAGCTAACGCACCTTTTATTAAAGTAGAAGCAACAAAATTTACTGAAGTAGGATATGTAGGAAAAGAAGTTGATTCTATAATTCGTGATTTAACAGATTTAGCAATAAAAATGATTCGTTTACAAATAATTAAAAAAAACAAAAAACATGCTAAAAAAAGAGCAGAAGAAAGAATATTGAAAATATTAATTCCTGTACCGAAAGATAATTGGAATGAAGAAAATTTAAAAGAAAAGCCAGAAAAAACAATTCAAATTTTTAGAAAAAAACTACAAGAAGGAAAATTAGATAATAAAGAAATAGAAATACAAATTGCTGCAACACCAATTGGAATTGAAATTATGTCTCCTCCGGGAATGGAAGAATTAACTAATCAATTACAATCTTTATTTCAAAATTTAAGTGGAAAGAAAAAAAATTTACGAAAATTAAAAATAAAAGATGCAATGAAAATTATTATTGAAGAAGAAGCAGCTAAATTAATTAATTTAGAAGAATTAAAAGAAAAAGCAATTTATTCAGTTGAACAAAATAGTATAGTTTTTATTGATGAAATTGATAAAATTTGTAAACATCATTCTTCAGCATCAAATTCTGATGTATCACGAGAAGGTGTGCAAAGAGATTTACTACCATTAATTGAAGGATGTACTGTTTCAACTAAACATGGATCAGTTAAAACTGATCATATATTATTTATTGCATCAGGAGCTTTTCAAACGTCTACTCCTTCTGATTTAATTCCAGAATTACAAGGAAGACTTCCTATACGTGTAGAACTAAATGCTCTTACTGTAGATGATTTTGAAAGAATTCTAACTGAACCAAACGCGTCTATTACTACACAATATAAAGCATTAATAAAAACGGAAGGAGTAGATATAATTTTTACAAAAAAAGGAATACGAAAAATTGCAGAAGCTTCTTGGAAAATAAATGAATCTATGGAAAATATTGGAGCACGAAGATTATATACTGTATTAGAAAAATTAATGGAAGATATTTCTTTTAATTCTAATGAAAAATTTGGACAAAAAATTTATATTGACGAAAAATATGTTAATCTACATTTAGATAAACTAATAGAAAATGAAGATTTAAGTCGATTTATTTTATAATAAATATACTTTCAAATATATATATATATATATTTAAATGATTACCTATCTTAGACTAATTTATCTATGATAGGTAATCATTTAATTAGAATTAAATATTTTAATATTTATTAAAAGTAAAAATAATATCTTTATAAAAATAATACTAATTTAGATTATTAATTTTTTTTAATAAAGATTTTAATTTATTTTTCCATTTTATTCTTTCTTCTTGAATCATAATATTTTTTTTTTCTATATTTTCTTTTAAAGAGCTAACTGTTTGTAATTTATTTTTTAATTTTCTATTTTTTAATTTTAAATCATTTATTTCTGATTTTAGTAATTTAATATAATTTACTGATTCTTTTACTTTTTTTTCTAAATCAGAAAATGCTTTTAAAACCATAATAATACCATTTTAAATATTTAATATTTATTAAATCTATATAATATATATTATATATGTATTTTATAAAAATAAACTTATAAATAATTACAATTTATTAAAATAAAAATTAATAAAAAAAAATATTTATAAAAAATTTTTAAAATTTATATATAATAAAATTATTTAATTGTATATATTTAAAATTAAAAAACAATATAATAATGAAAAACTATTTATAAAAATATTTTTATAATATAAGTATCTTTATTCTGGAAAAATTTTATATGAATCCATGGTTAGAAATAAAATTAATTGCTATAAAAAAATGGAAAAACAATTTATTTTCATTAATTGTACAAGCACCTATTAATAAATTTATAGCCGGACAATTTACTAAACTTTCTTATATAAAAAAAAATAAAAAAAGAATACAAAGAGCGTATTCATTTGTTAATAGTCCAAATAGTAAAAATTTAGAATTCTATATCTTATTAATTAAAAATGGGTTATTAACACCAAAATTATATGATATAAAAAATAATAAAATTTTTATTTCAAAAAATTCCTTTGGTTTTTTTACTATTTCAGAATTACCTAAAAAAGAAAATTTATGGATGATTGCTACTGGTACAGCAATAGGTCCTTATTGTTCTATTTTAAAATATGAAAATATATTAAAAAAATTTAAAAAAATCATATTAATACATGCAGTTAAATATAGTATTGATTTAAATTATTTAAATTTATTTAAAAAAATAAAAAAAAAATATAAAAAAAACATAAAAATAAAAATAATATTAAGTCAAGAAAAAAGAAAAGATTATTTATTTGGTCGTATACCGAATTTAATTGCATCTGGAGAATTAGAAAAATCAGTCAAAGAACCATTAAATTCTAAAAATTCACATGTAATGTTATGCGGAAATCCTAATATGATTAAAGATACACAAAAAATATTATTACAGTATAAAAAAATGAAAAAACATTTCCGTAGAAATCCTGGACATATAACTAGTGAAAATTACTGGTAATTTTTTAAAATTATATTTATTAAATATTCTTTAGGAATTGATTCCCGTACAATACAGGAATCAATTCCAAATACATGCAAAAAAACAAAAATAATTTTTTAAAATTAAATTAAATTTTTATTGCACAAAAAATGAATATCTCATTTCTGGATTAAAGTTTGCAGTAATAATCATAGCTGCACGCATACCATGCGTATGAATTTCATTAATATCACCGGAATATGAAGGCTGCAAATCTGTTATTTTAGTTATTGCAACTTTATACATTTCAGGACTTATTTCATCAATTTCATAAGTATAATGTTCATTATCTACTGTTCTATTTATCACTCCGGGATGACGCTTAGATAAATTTTCCCAAGCTACATCTAAAACTTCTGGATGAACATATGTTGAAATTAATTGTTGTGTTTGAAATTCTGGTACAGACTCTCGAAATGCATTCATTATATCTGGAGCTTGATCAGAAAGAACTTTTTTACCATTTAAATAAACTGTTTTTCCATGCAAATGATCTAAAAATTTTTGTTCCAATTTTCCACTATCAAGCAATTCATGAAATGTTTCCTGTAATTGTTTTGAACGTGCAATTGTTTTAGGTGAAAAATTTACTGAACGTAAAATATTCCATCGAACATCAGGATTATTAATAGGAAAATTTTTTGAAATATTATTTAAATCATCACAACATTCTGTATTAAATGATTTTAATTCATTAATTTCATTATTAGAATATTCATCTTCAAAAGGAATTGTATCAAATTCACTTAATTCTTCTTCTTGATCATCTTCTACACACGGATAATCATAGTTAACTTCATTATTAATATTTGAAGAAATCATATTTTCTTGATTATAAGAAGTATTATATGGAATAATATGTGCTATAAATTCTTGATTAGCATTATTAATAATTGCAACATCAACATTTTTTAAATTTTTATTATGTAAAACACTGATACTATCAGCTTTTTTTATAATTTCTGAGTTAAGAAATGAATTAGATCTTATTGAAGAAACTGATGACATAATGTTTTTTCCTTCTATATTTATTAAATAAAAAATATTAATAAAATTAATTTATAAAAAATGTTTTTAAGAAAAAAATCACAAAAAAATAAAGTAATCAAAAAAATTAAATTTTAATTATAATAAAAACTATAAATAAAATATATAAAATATTTTTATAAAAATTGAAATAATTTAATATATTTTTATTTTTTAAAAAAAATTTTAAAATTTTTATTACATTTCATTTGATAAAATCAATATATTTATTTTTAATTATAAAAACAATCTTATACATTAAATTATTTTTTATACTAACTTTATATTACTTATATACTGCACCCTATTCAAAAAGTCAAACAATAAATTCATTTCAAAAAAAAAAAATATAAAAAATATTAAAAATAATAAGTTAATTAATGTTTTTTTTAAAAGAAAAATCAAATTTTTTTTAAAAAAACTAATATCAGAAAATCTTTAATAAAAATTTTTAATATAAAAATATAAATAAAATATTTTTTTTATATTAAAATTAAATAAATTTTTAAATTTAATAAAATTAATACTTAATATAACCATCATATACATGTGAAGCTTTACCTGACATATATAATGTATCTCCTAATATTCCATTCCAAAAAATTTTTAATTTTCCATATAATAATTTAACTACTACATGATTAGATAATAATTTATTTCGTATACCTATAGCAACCGCAGCACATGCTCCGCTTCCACATGCATTAGTTTCTCCTACATGTCTTTCATATACACGCAATAAAATTTTTTTTTTTGAAATAATCTGCATAAAACCAACATTCACGCCTTCTGGAAATAAAATGTTATTCGAAATATAAGAACCCACTTTTTTTACTGGGAAATTTTTTAGATTATTAACTTGAATAACACAGTGTGGATTACCTAATGTTACAACACTAAAAAAATATTTTTTTTTATTAAAAATAATAGAATAAAAAAATTTTTCAGTCTTTGTTATAAAAGGAATATTTTTAGGAGTAAAAATAGGCGTACCCATATCAACTTTAAAAATATTTTTTTTAATATGTTCTAAAAATAAATATCTATTATTTGTACTCACACAAATTTTTTTTTCTTTAATTTTTTTTTTTAAAAACAAATAATATGCAACACATCTTGCTCCATTACCACATTGTTCTACTTCTATTCCATTTGAATTAAATATTCTATAATAAAACTGAGCTTTATTATTCTTTTTTTTTTGAATTAATAATAATTGATCAAAACCAATACCTAAAAATCTATTTGACCATTTTTTTATTAATTCTGAAGAAAATAAAAGATATTTTTTAGAATAAATTAAAACAAAATCATTACCTAATCCATGCATTTTAAAAAAAAAAATAAATTTTTTTCTTAATAACATAATAAATATCCTTATATAAAAATAAATGATATAATTTAATTTTAAAAATGTTTATAAAATATTTATATTGGATATTATTATGAATAATACATTATTATTTAATCATGTATTTAAAAAAACATTATCTATTATAGATAATGAATTAAACAGATTTGTTCAATATGTAGATATAGATTATATATACCAAAATAATATGATTAATATCATATTTGAAAATAAAAAAAGAATTATTATTAACGCGCAAGAATATTTAAATCAATTATGGATGGGTACATCAAAACAAGGATATCATTTTATATTTAAGAAAAAACAATGGATATGTATAAAAACAAAAAAAAAATTTAGAGATATTCTTAAAAAAGAATTTTTAAAACAAACTAATAAAAAAATTAATTTTTTAAAATTAAAAAAAATAAATTAAAAATAAATTTAATCGGCGAAAGAGGATTTGAACCTTTGACCCCCTGGTCCCAAACCAGTTGCGCTACCAAGCTGCGCCATTCGCCGATATGTATATAAATAAAATTAAATTTTATATAAAAAATTTTCTTAAAATTAATATTTTTGGGTGGTCAATGGGATTTGAACCCATGACCGCTGGAATCACAATCCAGAGCTTTACCAACTAAGCTATGACCACCAAAATAAAATAAAAATTAACAAAAAAAATATAAAATTGCGTCTGACAGGAATTGAACCTGAAACCTTTACTTTCGGAAAGTAATGCTCTATCCGTATTAAGCTACAGACGCAAGAATTTATATATTTTCATAAAAAAAAATAAAAATATTTACTATATAAATAAATTTTATTATCTATTTATTATATATATAATAAAAAAAAAATCTAGTATTTATTTTTATTTATAAAAACAAAATTTAAAAAATTATATAAAAAGATTTTTAAATTAAATTATTTACATTTATTTTACATATTTAAAAAAAAATCTAGAAAAAAAATAAATATATTATTTTGAACGTTTCATCATATTAAAAAATTCATTATTTGTTTTTGTCATGGACAATTTATTTATTAAAAACTCCATAGCATCAATTTCTCCCATAGGATGAATAATTTTTCGTAAAATCCACATTTTTTGTAGTTCTTCAGGAACAGTTAATAATTCTTCTCTTCGTGTACCAGAACGATTATAATCAATTGCAGGAAAAACACGCTTTTCTGCTATTTTTCTTGATAATGGTAATTCCATATTACCTGTACCTTTAAACTCTTCATAAATAACCTCATCCATCTTAGAACCGGTATCTATTAAAGCAGTAGCTATAATTGTTAAACTACCACCTTCTTTAACATTACGCGCTGCACCAAAAAATCTTTTAGGACGATGTAAAGCGTTAGCATCTACTCCTCCAGTTAAAACTTTCCCAGAAGCTGGAACAACAGTATTATATGCTCGTGCTAATCTAGTGATAGAATCTAATAAAATAATTACATCTTTTTTATGTTCTACTAATCTTTTAGCACGTTCAATAACCATTTCTGCAACTTGTACATGACGTGATGCTGGTTCATCAAAAGTTGATGCAACAACTTCACCATTTACTAATCTTTGCATTTCTGTCACTTCTTCTGGTCGTTCGTCAATTAATAAAACCATTAATACACAATCAGGATGATTATATGCAATACTTTGAGCTATGTTTTGTAATAACATAGTTTTTCCAGCTTTAGGCGGAGCTACAATTAGTCCTCTTTGACCACGACCTATAGGTGAAGCTAGATCTAAAACTCTGGCAGTTAAATCTTCTTTAGAACCATTTCCTCTTTCCATTTGTAATCTAGAGTTTGCATGTAAAGGAGTTAAATTCTCAAATAAAATTTTACTGCGAGCATTCTCAGGTTGATCATAATTTACTTTATTTACTTTTAATAAAGCAAAATAACGTTCTCCTTCCTTAGGAGGTCTAATTTTTCCAGAAATTGTATCTCCCGTTCTTAAATTAAATCTACGAATCTGACTAGGAGAAACGTAAATATCGTCAGGTCCGGCTAAATATGAACTGTCAGATGATCGTAAAAATCCAAATCCATCTTGTAAAATTTCTAAAACCCCATCTCCAAATATATCTTCTCCACTTTTTGAATGTTGCTTTAATATAGAAAAAATAATATCTTGTTTACGCATGCGAGCTAAATTTTCAAGACCAATTTTTTCACCTAAAATAATAAGTTTTGAAACAGATGTATTTTTTAATTTGGTAAGATTCATAATAGTGAATTTCTCAATCTATTTGGAGAAAACTATAAAATGTTTCATATAAGAATAATAACTTAAAATTGCATATTTATTAAAATATTAAAAATATTAAATTAATAAATACTTCATATTTCATATAATAATCATCATTAATAATAAATTATTAGTAATTTAAATATAAAAAAAAAATTGATTAAATATATTTTTGTATTAATAAATTATTTTAAAAATAAAAATATATTCTTAAGTAACTATTTTTTTATCTAAAAAATTTTTTAATTCTACTTTTGTAATTAAACCTATTTTAGTACCTATAATTTTTTTTTTATTAAATAACAATAATGCGGGAATACCTTTAATAGAAAATTTAATAGGTATATTTTTATTTATATCAATATTAATTTTTCCTATAAAAATTTTTTTGTAATATTCATGTGCTATCTCTTCTAATATTGGTGATAAAATTTTACATGGACCACACCAATCAGCCCAAAAATCAACCAAAAAAAATTTTTTAGAAAAAAAAACTTTTTTTTCAAAATTTTGATCTGTTAATTCAATAATTTTAGTAACCTTCATAAATATCCTAATATATTATATTAATCATAAAATTATCAAAAATTTAATACATTTAAATATTATTTCATTATTTTAATAATATAAAATAATTAAATTACTAAATGCACTAATTTCTTAAAATATTATTTAAAATATTTATTTTAAATAATATTTTTAATCCAAATAATTTCACGTTTTGGTAATTCGAATAAAAATCGACTCGGTTGTAAATGCATAATCATTCCAAATTTTCTTTTTTTTTTACAAAAACTAAGAAATAATTGACTTTTTGCTCTTGTAATACCTACATATAATAAACGACGTTCTTCAGTAATATTATTATCAAGAATACTTTTTTGATGAGGTAATGTACCTTCCTCCATTCCAATAATACATACCACAGGAAATTCTAATCCTTTTGAAGAATGTATAGTCATTAATTGCAATTTATCTAATCTTTTTTTTTTTGTATTAAATGATGAATAATCGAGATCACCACAAATAAAATGAATTAATATATCTTCTAATTTCATAGGAATATGGAAATCATTTCCGATTAACATTTTTTTTAACCATTTTGAAAAAAAAACTATATTTTTTTTTTTTTTTTTTATAATAACTGAATCAGTATAAAAATTTTGAATCCAAGAAAAATATTTTGTATCACGAATAATATATTCTAATATTTTTTCAGGTTTTTTAGACAAAATTAAAGTTAATTTTAAAATCCATACAACAAAATTATTTAATGTATTAATAATATTTTTTCTTAATTGTAATTTCATACGATTATCTGTACTAGCTACAAATAAACTAATTTTATTATTTTTTGCAAATTTTTTTAATTTTGAAATAGTAATTAAACCAATTTTTCTATTAGGAACATTAATAATTCGTAGAAATGCAAAATCATCATTTTGATTAATTACTAAACGTAAATATGCTAATAAATCTTTAATTTCTAACAAATCAAAAAAAGAACATCCAGAATGAATTAAATACGGAATATTTTGATAAATTAATTCTGTTTCTACTGCTCTAACTTGATAATTACTACGATATAAAATAGCATAATCATTATATCTTCCTTGATATTTATTTTTATGAAATTTTATATATTGTATAATTTGTTGAGCTTCATGTATTTCATTCATTGATTTTAAAATATAAATTTTATTACCATAATCTAATTTTGAAAACAATTTTTTATGAAAAAAATTTATATTATGAGAAATTAATATATTAGCTACATGTAATATTCTTCCAGAAGAACGATAATTTTGTTCCATTTTTAAAATATTCAAATTTGGAAAATCATTTTTTAATAAATAAAATATCTTTGTTTCAGCACCTCTCCACGAATAAATAGATTGATCATTATCACCCACTACGGTTAAATTAGAATTATATCCACATAATAATTTAATTAATTTATACTGACTACTATTAACATCTTGATATTCATCAATTAATAAATATTGAATTTTTTTTTGCCATTTTAATTGAATATTTATATTTTTTTTTAATAAATTTGTTGGCAAAAAAATTAAATCATGAAAATCTAATATATTATGTTCTTTTAAAAAAAATTCATACTTTTCATAAAAGAAAATACATTTTTCCTCTAACATTGATGAAATTTTTAAACGTGCTAATTTAGCATCTAATAAATTATTTTTCCAAAAAGAAATTTGATATAACAACTGTTTTAAAAAAAATATATTATAATTTTTATCCAAATCAGATATAAAACTTTTTAAAAGCAGCAATTGTTCTTTTTCATCAAATAATGTGAAATTTTCAATTAATCCTAGAAATTTATATTCATTTCTAATAATTTTAAGTCCTAATGAATGAAAAGTAGATATTGAAATTTCTTTTATTTGTTTCATAGTTAATTGATTAACTAATCGTAATTTAATTTCTTTTGCAGCTTTATTAGTAAATGTAATTGCAAAAATTTTTTTAGGATTATAACCGTAAATTTTTATTAATACTATTATTTTATTTATTATAACGCTTGTTTTTCCTGAACCCGCACCTGCTAAAATTAAACATGGATTATTAATCAAATGAATAGCTTTTTTTTGAATTTTATTTAATATCATAAATATATTATCAGAATAATAATTTTTTAAAATTAAAATATAAAAAACATAAAAAATAAAAAAAATTTATAATAAAATTAATTTTTATTAAAAATAATATAAATAATTATATGTAATTAGTTTTTACAATCATGCAATGCTGTACGTTTCATATTAGTCATATATAAACGCAATTTTTTTCCAATTCTTTCAATATGATGATTTTCTATCATATCATTTACATATAATAATTCTGAATTAGTAATATTTGTATCTCGAATTGTTTCACCTAAATCATCACTATTAATAGATTTTAAAAATTTATTTAAAATTGAAATTGCTCTTTCAGAAAATAAATGACTTCCATATTCTGCAGTATCAGATATAACAAGATTCATTTCATATAATCTTTTTCTAGAAATAGTATTTGCAATTAAAGGAAGTTCATGTAAAGATTCATAATATGCTGAAGCAGAAGTAATTCCAGTATTAATACATAGTTTCAAATCTTTTAACATAGCAGCCATTAATGTACATTTTTCAAAATATTCATGATCTAAAATTTTTCTATTAGAATATAAATTAGAATTTTCAAAATGAGATTTCTTTAATTTCTTTCTCCAGTTATATAACTGAATATCAGAATTATTCCAATCAGCTATCATATTTTTGGAAAAATCACCAGAAATAATATTATCCATATGTAAACAAAATAAAGGTCTTAATAAAGATTTTAATACTATAGATAATTTATATGCACGAATTTTAGATGAAATTGATAATCTATTAAATAAAAGTGTTATTCCACCTTCTTTCATACATTCAGCTAATTTTTCCCAACCAAACTGTAACAAAGTCGCTGAAAAATCAGAACTATATCCTTTTTCAATTAAATGATTAAAACAAACTAAAGAACAAGCTTGTAACATACCACATAAAATAGTTTGTTCACCCATTAAATCAGATTTAACTTCCGCAATAAAAGAAGATTTTAATATTCCTGCTTTATGTGATCCTAATCCTGTAGCCCAGGCTTTAGCAATATCTAATCCTATTTTTTTAGGATCATTTTTTTTATGTACAGCAATTAATGTTGGAACACCGAAACCTTTTAAAAATTCTTTTCTAACTTCAGTACCCGGACATTTAGGTGCTACCATGATAACAGTAATATCAGATCGAATTTCTTCTCCTATTTCTACAATATTAAAACCATGTGAATATCCTAAAACAGAATTTTTTTTCATTAATTTTTGTAATTTTTTTACTACAACAGAATGTTGTTTGTCAGGAGTTAAATTAATTACTAAATCTGCACTAGGAACTAAATTTTCATATGTATCTACAAAAAATTTTTCTCTAATAGCATTTTTCCAAGAAATAGATTTATTTTCTATTGATTTTTTTCGTAAAGCATAAGTAACATTAAATCCAGAATCTCTTAAATTCAATCCTTGATTTAATCCTTGAGCTCCACATCCTATTATAACAATTTTTTTGTTTTTTAATTTCTTTTTTGAATGTAGAAATTCATTTGAATTCATTAAAAAACCAGTATTTAATTCTATTAATTTTTCTCTAAAAGAAAGTTTATTAAAAAAATTTTTCATATAATTTGTCCTTTTGATAATGTAGAAAAATTTATATATTTAAAATATTAAAAATTTATTTTATGTATATTTCTTACTGCACCCTTATCTGCACTAGTTGCGAACATACTATAAATTTTTAAAGAATCAGAAATTTTTCTTAAACGTTTTTTTGGAGTATAAGCAAATATACCTCTATTTTCTTCTTTTTCTTTTCTTTTTCTAATTTCATCAGAAGAAATTTTTAATTTTAAACTTCTATCAATTATATTTATATTAATAATGTCATTATCATATACTAAAGCAATTAATCCTTTATTAGCTGCTTCAGGAGAAATATGTCCAATAGAAATCCCAGATGTTCCTCCTGAAAATCGACCATCAGTAATTAATGCACATTTTTTATCTAATCCCATTGATTTTAAGTATGTTGTAGGATACAACATTTCTTGCATTCCCGGACCTCCTTTTGGTCCTTCATAACGAATAACAATTATATCACCGGATTTAATATAATTATTTAAAATAGCATATACTGCGTCTTCTTGACTTTCATATACTTTAGCTGGTCCTGAAAATATCTTACTACTTTGATTTGTTATTGCAGCTGTTTTTATTATACTACCATTTTTTGCTAAATTACCTGTTAATACAGCTAAACCACCATCTTTGCTATAAGCATATTTTTTTGAGCGAATACAACCACTTATTCGATCTTTATCTAATTTTTTCCATCGAAACGATTGTGAAAATGGATAAATTGTTTTTTTATTACCTGGTCCAGATGAATAAAAAGAAATAATTTTTTTATCTTTTGTTTTTAAAATATCAAATTTATTTATTGTTTTTTCTAACGACATACGTAATATGTTTAATATTGAAGTATTTAATAGATTAATTTTATTTAATTCAGATAAAATTCCAAAAACACCGCCAGCACGATGAAAATCTTCCATATAATATTTTGAACTACTAGGAGAAATTTTGCATAAATGAGGAACTTTTCTAGATAAAAGATCAATATCAATCATTTTAAAATTAATATTTGCTTCATAAGCCATAGCTAATAAATGAAGAACAGTATTAGAAGATCCACCCATAGAAATATCTAAAATAATAGCATTTTTTAAATTTTCTTTAGTAACAATACTTCTAGGTAATAAAGAAGAATCATTATTCTCATAATAATTTTTAGTATTCCTAACAATTATTTTTCCAGCTTTTAAAAAAAGATTTTTTCTATCAATATGAGTAGCTAGTAATGATCCATTTCCAGGAAAAGAAAGACCTAACACTTCAGTTAAACAATTCATAGAATTAGCTGTAAACATTCCTGAACATGATCCACAAGTTGGACATGCTGATTTTTCAATGTTTAATAATTTTTTATTAGAAGTATTTTTATTAGCTCCATGCATCATAGCATCAACTAAATCAATTTTAATAATTTTTTCATTAACTAATATTTTTCCTGATTCCATAGGTCCACCGGAAACAAATACAGATGGAATATTTAATCGCAAAGCAGCTAATAACATGCCAGGTGTAATTTTATCGCAATTAGAAATACAAACCATAGCATCAACACAATGTGCTTGAATCATATATTCAATAGAATCAGCAATTAACTCTCGAGAAGGTAAAGAATATAACATTCCAGAATGTCCCATAGCTATTCCATCATCTATTGCAATAGTGTTAAATTCTTTTGCAATTCCTCCTGATTTTTCAATTTCTTTAGAAACTAATTGACCTAACTCACGTAAATGAATATGACCTGGTACAAATTCTGTAAAAGAGTTAACAACGGCTATAATTGGTTTTCCAAAATCTGCATCTTTAACACCTGTTGCACGCCATAATGCTCGTGCTCCAGCCATATTTTTTCCATTTATTGTTGTAAAAGAACGATATTTAGGCATTAAATTTACTCATTTTTAAATAAAATATTTTATAATAATTTTTTAAATAAATAAACTTTTAATTTATAAATATAAAATAACAAAAAATTTTATTTTCTATTGAATGATAATTATTGGTAAGATTTTCTACAAAAAACATTTAAAAATAAAAATATATTTATGTTTAAAAAATAAATATTCTTATATATTTTTTAAACAGGGGTGGAGGGAATTGAACCCCCAACTTTCGGTTTTGGAGACCGATGCTCTACCAATTAAACTACACCCCTATAAAATATAACTACTAATATAGAAAAATCATAATATTTTATATAAAATTATTATACACCAGAGATTTAGAAAATTCAACTACACAAAATTTTCAATATATTTTATTTTTAAATTACAAAATATTTAAATTTTTAAAAAATTTCTAAATTAAATAAATATAATTATTATTATTATAATATAATATAAATTATATTATTTAAAATAAATATAATACATTTAAAGGTTATAAAAATGAAATTTCCTATTTATTTAGATTATGCAGCTACAACACCTATGGATTCTAAAGTAAAAAAAAAAATGAATCAATATTATTTAATTAATGATATTTTTGGAAATTCAGCATCTAGATCTCATCAATTTGGCTGGGAAGCAGAAGAAGCAGTAGATATTTCTAGAAATGAAATTGCTAAGTTAATTAATGCAGATTCTAGAGAAATTATTTTTACTTCAGGAGCTACTGAATCTAACAATTTAGCTATTAAAGGAATTTATGAATTTCATAAAAAAAAAAACACACATATTATCACTAGTACTATAGAACATAAATCAGTACTAGATTGTTACCGATATTTAGAATATAAAGGATGTAATGTAACATATTTATCACCTAATAAATATGGAATTATTAAAATTAAACAAATAAAAAAAAACATTAATAAAAATACACTTTTAATTTCAATTATGCATGTTAATAATGAAATCGGATCTATTCAAAATATTAAAAAAATAGGAAAATTTTGTAGAAAAAAAAGAATTTTTTTTCATGTAGACGCTACTCAAAGTATTGGAAAAATCAAAATTAATATGCAAAAACTAAAAATTGATTTATTATCTTTTTCTGCTCATAAAATATATGGACCTAAAGGAATTGGAGCTTTATACATTAGTAAAAAACCTCGTATTAGATTATCACCTCAAATCCATGGAGGAGGACAAGAAAGAGGATTTCGTTCAGGAACTTTACCAGTACATCAAATTGTTGGATTTGGTGAAGCATGTAGAATTTTAAGAAAAAATATGCATCATGATATAAAACATATGAAAAATTTACAAAAAATATTATGGAATGGACTAAAAAATATTGAAGAAATATATTTAAATAGTAATTTTAATTATTGTGTTTATAATATTATTAATATAAGTTTTAATTATATAGAAGGTGAATCATTACTAATGGCTTTAAAAAACTTAGCTGTTTCTTCAGGTTCAGCATGTACTTCACAAAGTTTAGAACCATCTTATGTATTAAAATCTATAGGAGTAAAAGATGAATTAGCTCATAGCTCAATTAGATTTTCTTTAGGAAGATTTACAACTTATCAAGAAATTGAATATGCTATAATAGAAATAAAAAAAGCAGTATTAAAATTAAGAAAATTATCTCCACTTTGGGAAATGTTTAAAGCAGGTATTAATATTGATTCTATTAATTGGAATTAATTATTTATATAGGAAAAAAAATATGTCATATAGTAAAAAAGTAATTGATCATTATGAAAATCCAAGAAATGTAGGATCTTTTCCTGAAAAAGAAAATAATATTGGAACTAGTTTAGTAGGAGCTCCAGCATGCGGTGATGTTATGAAATTACAAATAAAAGTAGATCATAAAGAAAGAATAAAAGATGCGTGTTTTAAAACTTATGGATGTGGTTCTGCTATTGCATCTAGTTCATTAATGACAGAATGGGTAAAAGGAAAAACATTAAATCAAGCAAAAAAAATAAAAAATACTGATATTGCTAAAGAATTAGAATTACCACCTGTAAAAATTCATTGTTCTATCTTAGCAGAAGATGCCATTAAAGCAGCAATAAAAAATTATTATCAAAAAAATAAAAAAACAAAAAAAAAAAAATAAAAAAAAAATTAGTGCCAGAAAATATATCTAATATTTCCTTAGCACTAATATAATTAATATATTTAAATAAAATACAATTAAAAATATTAATATATAATAAATTTATATTATTAAATTTAAATTTTTTCTAATTTTTCATAATTTTTTTTATAAATAGGTTTATAATGAATTACTTCAAATTATTTCAATTAAATCAAGAATTAAAAATAGATAAAAAAAAATTAAAAAAAAATTTTTATATATTACAAAAAAAATATCATCCTGATTTAAACTTAAAAAAAAAAATAAAAAAAAAAGATCAATTATTAATATCAATAAAAATTAATCAAGGTTATAATATATTAAAAAATAAATTTTCTAGGGCTAATCATTTATTAGATATAAATAAAAAAAAAAATTTTTATAAAAAAAATAATATTACAAAAAATAAAGATATTCTTATAGAAAAATTTAATTTATATGAAGAAATACAAAAAATAAAAAAAAAACCGAATCAATTAATTAAAATAAAAAATTTTATAAAAAAAATTAAAAAAAAAAAAAATTTATTATTTTTAAAATTTAATAAAAAAATCAAAGAAAAAAAAATTGAAAAAGCAAACAAAATTCTTTTTCATATATCTTTTATTTATAAAATTCTAAATAAAGCAAAAAATTTTAAAAAAAAACTAAAATAGGTAAACAATGAAAAAAAAAACAATAATTGGAATTGACTTCGGAACAACAAACAGTTTAGTTTCTACAATATTAGAAAAAAAAATAAAAATAATTAATAATTTTAATAAAAAAAAGTTTTTTCCTTCAATTATTCATATATCTAATAAAAAAATATCAATAGGATGGAAAGCATTAAAATATTTATCTTCAGATGCTCAAAATACAATTTCATCAATTAAAAGATTTATCGGTATTTCTTATAATTCAATAAAAAAAAACATAAATATTCCTAATATAATTTCTGAAAATAATAAAAAAGAATTAGTTTTTCATACAAAAATAGGAAAAATGAATGTTTCTTGTATAATTGAAAAATTTTTTGAATATATTAAAAAAAAAACAGAAAAAAAATTTAAAAATTCTATTCACGGTGCTGTAATAACAATACCTGCATATTTCAATAATATACAAAAAAACATAGTAAGAAAAGCAGCAGAAACAGTTAATTTAAAAATATTACGTTTATTAAACGAACCTACAGCAGCAGCAATTGCTTATGGATTAGAAAAAAAGAAAAAAGGAATTATATGTGTTTATGATTTAGGTGGAGGTACTTTTGACGTATCAATATTAAAAATATCAAAAGGAATTTTTGAAGTATTATCAACTAATGGAAATTGTAAATTAGGTGGAGATGATTTTGATAAAAAATTAGTTTATCTATTAATTTCAAAAATAAAAAAAAAACCTCTTTTAAACAAAATATTATTTAAAAAATTATTAATTATTGCTGAAAAAATAAAAATTCAATTAAGTAGAAAATCGTTAGTAAAAACAAAATTTTTAAATGAAAAAATTATATGTTCTAAAAAAGAATTTAATCAATTAATTTATCCATTTATTAAAAAAACATTAAAAATATTAAAAATTGCTTTAAATGATGCAAATATATCTAAAAAAAAAATAAAAGATATTATTTTAGTTGGTGGTTTTACATATATACCACTAATTCATGAATGTATTTATTCTTTTTTCAAAATAAAACCATTAACCTCTATAAATCCAATGAAATTAGTGGCTAAAGGAGCTGGATTACATGCAAATTTTTTATATTTTAATAAAAAAAAAAACAGAAAAAAATCTATTTTATTACTTGATGTAATTCCATTGTCTATTGGAATAGAATTAGTAGGTGGTTTAATGGAAAAAATGATAAAAAAAAATACAAAAATTCCTACTGAAGTCATTAAATATTTTACAACTTTTAAAGATAATCAAACAGGATTTTGTATTAATATTTATCAAGGAGAAGATAAATATACAAAAAATTGTCAATTATTAACAAAATTTAAAATAAAAAATATTATACCTAAACCAGCTGGAAAAATAAAGATAAAAGTAATTTTCCAAATAGATACAGATGGATTACTTTCTATTATTATAGAAGAAAAAAAATCAGATATCATTCATAACATAAAAATTGATACAACATATCAACAAAATAAATCAATTACTATAAATAAATAATTTTTTAAAAATTAATTAATTAAAATATTTATATAATTAAAATTTCTACTTATATATTTAAAAATAAAATTTTTTCTTAATAAATAAAATAGGAATATGTCATGCCGAATATATTTTTTTATCCACAAAAATTTATTTTACCTAAAGGATTAAAAGTAACTGGTAATACTGGAGACTCTATACTTGACGTAGCATTAAAAAACAATATTAAAATGGAACATGCTTGTGAAAAATCATGCGCATGTTGTACTTGTCATTGTATTATAAGAAAAGGTTTTTCTTCACTGTCTAAATGTTATGAAAAAGAAGAAGATTTATTAGATAAAGCTTGGGGACTTGAAAGAAATAGTCGATTAGGATGTCAAGCACGACTGGGAACGAAAGATATCGAAGTTGAAATTCCATTATATCATGTTAATCGTAGTAGTGAAAAAAAATAAATATATAATATTTATGTATATGGATTTTTTTTATTTTTAAAAAATAATTTGATGGGTGTATTCGGGATTTTTAATTCTTTTTGTAAAAATCGTATTAAATATTTTTTATACGTCTGCGAAATATATTGCACTTGTGTTCCATGTATAATAATAAATATTGGATTTTTTCTTCCAAGATGAGCGTATTTTAATTTTATTATTTTTCCCGTTACACCCATTGGTAATGAGTGTTTTTTAGTAGCTTTGTTAATTATCTTAATTAAAGATGAAGTACTAAATATTTTTTTTGATTCATTGTAAATAATTTTTATTTGAAGAAATATTTTTTTTAAATTTGTTTTTTTGATTGCAGATAAATATATTATTTTTATATTTCTAATAAATTTTAAACGATATTTATTTTCCTGCTTTATTTTTTTTTTTCTTTCTTTAGAAATTAAATCCCATTTATTAAAAATAATAAAAAAAGCAACATTTTGATTAATCAAAAATGTAATAATAGATAAATCTTTTGAACTAATTCCAACATAAGAATCAATAACAATAATTGCTATTTGATTTTTTTTAACAACATCAAATGATTTTTTTTCAAAAATATAATTTAAAAAATCTTTTTTTTTTCTTTTTTTATTTATGCCAGCTGTATCAGTAAAAATATATTTTATCTTCTTATTAATTAATGATATTTCAATCATATCTCGAGTAGTATTTTTTGTAGAACTTGTTATTACTCTATTAGAATTTAATAAACTATTAATTAATGTTGATTTTCCAGCATTAGTTTTTCCTAAAAAACAAATTTTTATATTAATATATTTGTTTATTTTATTATTTTCTAAAAATATTTTTTTCTCTCTTTTTTTAAGAAAATTATATATATTTTTTAAAAGATTTAAATATCCAATTTTATGGATAACTGATATTTTAAAAATATTCTTTATTCCTAAATTATAAAAATCTATGAAAGAATTTTCTCTTTTCATTAAATCAATTTTATTAATTAATAAAAAAATATTCTTATTTTCTTTTCTAATCAATTTTAAAATAAAATAATCTACTATTGTTAGTTCATAACGGGCATCAACTAAAAAAAAAATTAAATGAAATTCCTGTATAGCAAGAATAGTTTGTTTGTATGCTTGTTTTTCAATTAAATTAAAAAATTTTCTTTTTATATTATTAATACCAGCAGTATCAATAATATTAATTTTTTTTTCTTTAATCTTTAAAAAACCATATTGTCTATCACGAGTAGTGGATGGTAAGTCACTAGTTAATGCAGATTTAGAATTAGTTAATAAATTAAATAAACTAGATTTACCTACATTAGATTTACCAATCAAAGCAATATTTAAAATCATTAAAATTATCTCATATGAGAAGTAATATACTTTTTATATTTATTAAATAAAGATTTCCAAATATCATCATCTATATGATGAATTATTTTTAATGCTAAAGAAAATTTTTTTTTTTTAATATATATTTTTACTAAATTTAATTTAATAAAATTAATTAAATTTATATCTGAAGTAGAAACCAAAATTTCTTTTAAAATTTTTATGGATTCTTTATATTTTTTTTTAAAAAATAAATTTTTTGCTAAATTTAATCCAATCAAATGACTATATATATTATTTTGTTTTTTGAAAAATAATTTTTCTTTTTTAATTAAATCATTTTTTTTTATTTTAAAATCATCTACTATTTTTTTAAATTCTTTTCTTGTTATTTCAATTTTTCTTTTATTTATATATCTTATTGTTAAAAATGTACAGGTTAATAACGAAAATAAGATAAAGAGAATTATGAAAATTTTTTTTTTTATATTAAATTTCTTTATTTTTATATCAAACATTTAAATTTCTTTTCAAGAATAGTCATATTTTTATTTACTAGCATAACATAAAATTTAATAAATTCAATTTTTATTTTTAATTTATTAATCTATATATAAATATATATATATAAATATATATATATAAATATAAATAAAAAAAAGGAAAAAAAAAA
>NC_011878.1 GCF_000090965.1 Buchnera aphidicola BCc
ATGAACGAAAAAATAATTATTTTTGACACTACTTTACGCGATGGCGAACAGGCGTTGCTAACTAGTTTAACGTCTAATGAAAAAATTCAGATAGCTTTAGCTTTAGAACGTTTGGGAGTAGATGTAATTGAGGTGGGTTTTCCTGTTTCCTCTCCGGGAGATTTTAAATCGGTACAAATGCTTTCTAAAATTATAAAAAACAGTAAGATTTGTAGTTTAGCTCGCTGTTTACCAAACGATATAACTATTGCAGCGGATGCTATGCAATTTTCAAAAAATTTTAGAATTCATTTATTTTTAGGCACTTCTGATTTGCATGTATCTTCTAAATTAAAAAAAAATTTTAATGAAATAATTGAGATGGCAGTTGCTTCAGTCAAACAAGCAAAAAAATTTACGAATGATATTGAATTTTCGTGCGAAGATGCTGGTCGAACTACATTACAAAACTTATATTGTATTATTGAAGCTGTAATTAAAGCGGGTGCAACTACTGTTAATATTCCAGATACTGTAGGATATACTACTCCAACCCAATTCAAAAAAATAATTACTATGTTATTTAATCACGTAAAAAATATACATCAAGCAATTATTTCTGTACATTGTCATAATGATTTAGGAATGGCTGTAGCGAACTCTATTAGTGCTGTTGAGGCTGGAGTGAGACAAATTGAAGGAACTATGAATGGTTTGGGAGAACGTGCTGGAAATGCTGCTTTAGAAGAAGTTATTATGACATTAAATGTCCATAAAAATTCTTTAAAAGTCTCTACTGATATTAATATAAAAGAGATTCACAGAACCAGTAAGATCGTTAGTCAATTTTGCAATACACCGATTCCTTTAAATAAAGCCATTATAGGAAAAAATGTGTTTTCTCATTCCTCTGGTATTCATCAAGACGGTGTATTAAAAAATAGAAAAAACTATGAAATTATTGATCCAAATTCTATCGGATTTACTGATTATTGTTCTTTGAACTTGACTTCTCGCTCCGGGCGAGCAGCAGTCAAGCATCATATGAAAAAAATGGGATACGAAAATAGCGATTATAATTTAAACGAATTGTACATAGATTTTTTAAAATTAGCCGATAAAAAAGGTCGAATTTTTGATTATGATTTAGAAGCTTTAGCATTTTTTAAAAAACAACAAAATACAGAAGAATATTATAAATTGGAATATTTTGATGTTCAATCAAAATTATCAGGATTGTCTACTGCATATATTGTTTTAATATGTGGTTCTCAAACTAACATTCAAAAAGCTACCACCTATAATGGTCCAGTGGATGCAATATATCAAGCTTTAAATAAAGCAACTCTATATTCAATAGTTTTAAAAAAATTTCATTTGGAAGCAAATGGAGAGGGAAAAGATGCTTTGGGAAAAGTAAATATTATTGTTCAATACAAATTACGGAATTTTCATGGAGTTGGTTTAGCTACTGATATTATTGAAGCATCAGCTCAAGCTATGGTAAATGTACTTAATTATATTTGGAAATCTCAACAGGTTAATAAGGAACTGGAAAGATTGCAGAAATAAAAAAATAATTGTGTTCTTTTTTTTTAAAAATATTATTTGGAGACAATTGTGTTTAAAAGAAAAAAATATGTTGACAATCCTTATCCTAAATTTGTTCAACCTAAAAATCATAAAAAACGTCCAGCTTTTATTCGATACGCAATGCGATGTGCTGCTCAAACTGATGTAGCTAGAAACGAATTGTATTATACTAATCCATTAAAAAATCCTATAACAGGATGTGTTTTGCATAGAAAAAGACGTTTAAATGAACATAGAGCACGAGCATTAAGAGCTGTGGTGCAAGCGATGCTATATTATTTTAATATAGCATCTATGTTAGTTATGGCATCTGTTGAAAAATTGTCTGATGTATGTGGATTATCTACTTATTCTAGCGCAGGGAATAAATCTATTACACGCGCTTCTCGTCTTATTACTCAATTTATGGAACCTATGGGTCTTATAAGTTGTGAAAAAATTTGGGACAAAATTTTAGGAATGTATATTCCTAAAATTATTTATTTGAAACCTTTGTTTTTTATGCTTTTTGATATTTCTAAAATAAGACTCAAACGTGTTCGAATAAAGCAATTAGAATGGATCAATTCGCAATTAAAGAAAAAAGGGGAATATCCGATAACATTATTAGAAATTGAAAAACAGGCTAAAGAAAAACACATCCATTCCGCTTTATTATTTAGAAAGTCTAAATATATCATTAAAAAACAAAAAAACAAAGCAAAAAAATTTTTGGAATTAGACGAAAAATATGCAAAATCGTATATATTAAATAATTTGGTGAAAAAATATTCGACCAAAGAATTATGCAAACTTGGATTGACTAAATTGAAAAGAAAGGTAAATTGCGAATATTTTAGATTAAAAAAATTAGCACAACTTCCAGTTGTGTGATAATTTTTTTTTGAAATTTTTTTTTTTTTTTTTTGGATTATTATGCGTTTAATTACGTAGGGGGTATTTTTTTTAAAAATTTTATTTTACGAATCTATTATTTTTTTTCACTTGCATCTAATGTTTTTTTTTATTTTTTTTTTTTTTTTTGAGTATTCTTTTTTAAAAAAAACATTAGATGCAAGTGAAAAAAAATAATAGATGCTTCTTAAAGAGATACATGCAAAATAACTTTTAAAAAAAAAAAAAAAAAAAATAAAGATATATACTATAATATATAGTATATTAATACAGTAAAACAGATCAATAAAAATAGGCGAAACAGAAATGAAGAAAAAAAAAGAGTATAGAATTGCGGTTCTTCCTGGAGATGGAATTGGTCCAGAAGTTATGCAAGAAGCGTATAAAATATTAAATGTTATTAATAAAAAATTTGATTTTAATATTTATACAAACGAATACGATATTGGCGGTATAGCCATTGATAAATATGGTGCGCCGTTACCAAAAAAAACATTAAATGGATGTATAGAATCTCATGCTATTTTATTTGGATCTATTGGAGGAAAAGAATGGACGCATTTACCAGCAGACGAACAACCCGAAAGAGGCGGATTGTTACCATTAAGAAAATTTTTTAATTTATTTGTTAATCTTAGACCTATAAAATTGCATTTTTCTTTAAAAAAATTGTCTCCTTTAAAAAAAGAAATTATACAAGATGGATTTGATATTTTATGTGTTCGTGAATTAATTGGTGGAATATATTTTGGTTTACCAAAAGGAAAAAATACATTTGATAAAAAAAATATTTCTGCTTTTGATACCGAAATTTATTCGACCAAAGAAATTGAAAAAATTGCAGATATTGCATTCCAGTTGTCTTTAAAAAGAAAAAAAAAAGTTTTTTCTATTGATAAAGCAAATGTTTTAGAAAGTTCGATGTTATGGAGAGAAGTTGTGATCCAAGTTTCAAAAAGATATCCAAATGTTGAACTAATTCATTTGTATATTGATAACGCAGCTATGCAACTTATTAAAAATCCAAATCAATTCGATGTTATTTTGTGTTCCAATTTGTTTGGTGATATTTTGTCTGATGAATGTGCCGCTTTAACAGGATCTTTAGGTATGTTGCCTTCGGCTAGTTTAAATGAAAGTTTTTTCGGATTATTTGAACCTGCAGGTGGTTCTGCACCAGATTTGAAAGGAAAAAATATAGCGAATCCTATTGCTCAAATTCTTTCATTAGCATTATTATTTAAATATTCTTTACAATTAGAAAAAATATCACACTTAATAGAATTATCAGTTTTAAAAACGTTAGAAAAAGGATATCGTACATTAGATATTTCTAATGGTAAAAAATATATCACAACTGATCAAATGGGCAATTACATTGCAAAAACTTTATCTGAGTTAATAAACTAATGAAAACTACTTTATATCAAAAAATATTTGATTCACATTTAATATATGAAGATAAAAATACCACACCAATTATTTATATTGATTTACATTTAATTCACGAAGTCACATCTCCACAAGCATTCGATGGATTACGATTAAAAAAAAGGTTAGTTCGTAATCCTTTAAAAACTTTTGCTACCATGGATCACAATGTTTCAACAATTTCTAGAAAAATTAGTGATTCTAAAAAAATGGCAAAAATTCAAATGCGAACATTAATAAAAAATTGTAAAGATTTCAATATTCCTCTTTATGATTTAAAAAATATTAATCAAGGAATTGTACATGTTATAGGTCCAGAACAGGGTATGACTTTACCAGGTATGACCGTTGTTTGTGGTGACTCTCACACTTCTACACATGGAGCTTTTGGTGCTTTAGCATTTGGTATAGGTACTTCTGAGGTAGAACATGTTTTTGCTACACAAACCATACTACAGAATCGTATGAAAAATATGAGAATATCTATTTATGGAAATATAAAAAAAAATATTTTTTCTAAAGATATTATTTTAAATATTATCAATAAAATTGGTACTTCAGGTGGTACTGGTTATGTCGTAGAATTTTCTGGCTCAGTAATAAAAAAAATGAGTATGGAAAGTCGTATGACCATATGCAATATGGCTATTGAAATGGGAGCAAAATCAGGAATTATTGAACCCGATGCAATAACTTATAATTATTTAAAAAATAAAAATTTTGTTCCAAAAAATCGTTCTTGGAAAGAATATATTCGAAAATGGAATAATTTAAAGTCTGGACCAAAATCTTTTTTTGAGCAAGACTTTTCTATTAATATTAGTCATATTTCTCCACAAATTACCTGGGGAACTAATCCTTCTCAAGTAATTCCAATTAATGGAAAAATACCAATATTAAAAGATATACAAGATGTTAATGTAAGAGAGGATACCGAACGATCTTTAGAATACATGGGTTTAAAACCTGGTACAAGTTTGTTAAATATACCAGTTGATAAAGTTTTTATAGGTTCTTGTACTAATTCAAGAATTGAAGATTTAAGAGTTGTAGCGTCTGTTGTACAAAACAAGAAAATTTCTGATAATATTGAAGCATTAATAGTTCCTGGATCGGGGTTAGTAAAAAAACAAGCTGAAAAAGAAGGTCTCGATAAAATTTTTAAAAATGCTGGTTTTCAATGGAGACATGCGGGTTGTTCTATGTGTTTAGGTATGAACGAAGATCAATTAAAACCATACGAAAGATGCGCTTCGACTAGTAATAGAAATTTTGAAGGAAGACAGGGGCCAAAAGGAAGAACTCATCTTATGAGTCCTTGGTTAGCTGCTCAAACCGCTCTATATGGAAAATTTGTGCATATTGCATAACAATTTTCTATTTTAAAAAATTATTTTTAAAAAGATAAGTCAATATAATAATGAAAAATTTTATACAACATATTGGTGTTTTAGTTCCACTAGATATATCAAATATTGATACAGATATTATTATTCCGAAACAGTTTTTACAAAAAATCACACGTACTGGTTTTGGTAAACATTTATTTTTTAATTGGAGATTTAAAGATTCTGAAGGAAAAATTAAAAATGATAAATTTATTTTGAATCATGATAATTATCGAAAAGCCAGTATTTTATTAACAAGAGAAAATTTTGGTTGTGGTTCTTCTCGAGAACACGCAGTTTGGGCTTTAATGGATTATGGATTTAAAGTCATTATAGCTCAGAGTTTTTCTGATATATTTGTTAATAATTGTTTAAATAATAGATTATTATTAATTTCTCTTTCTAAAAAACATATTGAAAAATTATTTTTTATAACTCAACACAAAAAAAGAAAAATTTGTTTAATTGATTTATTGAAAGAAAAAATTATTGTAGATAAATATAATATTTCTTTCAAAATTGATTTCATTCAAAAACAATCAATTATGTATGGCTTTGATAACATTGACTATACATTAAAACATAAAAAAAAAATTGATTTATACGAAAAAAAGAAAAATAAATATGTTTTCTTTTGATTTTTATTGTTGAAATTGTAATTCAAGTCTCTAGTATTTTAGAGCATAAAATACTAGAGACATTTTAAAAAAAATTAATAAAAATATATTTTTTTTACACAAATATTATTTTTACAATAGGTATTTAAAAC